>DASXKG010000674.1:0-5939 GCA_036496965.1 Variovorax sp. | reverse complement strand
CTGCCGGAGACCTCGTTGAAGGGCGAGGCCAATCTCTTGATCTGCCCGAACCTCGATGCCGCCAACATCCTCTTCAACGTGCTGAAGATGACCGGCGGCAACGGCGTGACGGTGGGCCCGATCCTCATGGGCGCGCAGGGTTCGGCCCACGTCCTCACGCCCTCGTCCACCGTACGGCGCGTGATCAACATGACGGCGCTCGCCGTCGCGGACGCGAACTCCGCCAAGCAGCAGAACGCCAGCTGAGGCTGGGCCCACACGCTCCCCACTTCGTGTGGCGTGGAGCGCCCTACAGGCTTTCGATGAAGGCCACCATGCGCTGGCGCTCGGCCGCGTCGGGCAGCGTGCCGCGCATGGCGCCGAGGTTGTCCGCCATGTGTTGGGGATTGGCGGTGCCCGGAATCACCGCCGTGACCCGCTCGTCACCCAGCAGGTACTTCAGGAAGAACTGGGCCCAGCTGTCGGCGAATCCCTTCGCCCAGTCGGGAACGGGCTTGCCGTGCACCGCACGGAAAAGGCGCGCACGACCGAAGGGCAGCGCGGTCAGAACGGCTGTGCGGTTGTCCGCCGCGAGCGGCAGGATGCGCTCCTGCGCTGCCCGGTCGTCGAGCGAATAGTCGACCTGCACGAAGTCCGGCTTCTCGCGCGCGAGCACGGCTTCGACGGCCGGGAAGTCGCGGCGGTAGGTGGAGGTGATGCCGACGTAGCGGCACAGGCCCTGCTTCTTCCAGTCCCTGAACTGGGCCAGCGACTGGCTCGCGTCGCGTACGTTGTGCAGTTGCAGCAGGTCGACCTGCTTGAGTTTCAGCCGGGCCAGCGAGCGTTCCAGCTCAGCCGGGTTCGGCGACTCGAGCTTCGTCGCCAGGAAAAGGCGACTGCGCAGTCCCGCCGCGGCCATCACGCTGCCCAGCACGGCCTCGGCCTCGCCGTAGGTGGAGGCGGTGTCGATCAGGCGGCCGCCCGCGTCGACCAGCGTGCGCACGACGTGGTCCGCCGCATCGCGGGTCTGCCCGTCGTCGCTGTCGAATTCGCTGGCCGTACCGAGACCCACCACCGGCAGGGGCTCGCCCGTGCTCGGGATGGGTCGGGTGATGACGGCACGGGTGTCGCCCGACTGGGCAAAGGCAAGCGACGGCAGCAGGGCAGCTGCCGTCAGCAATGAAAACTCGCGGCGGTTGGTCATCGCGTGTCTCCTGGCAGCAAAGGATCATCATCGTCCGGCTGCGTTGGGCATGCAAGGCGCCCCAGGGGCCGGAGATGACCGCACGCGTGGCGCGCTTCAGGCCAGCACGGTCTCGATCTCGGTCCTGACCTCGGTCATGAGGCGGTGCACCGGGCATTTGCCGGCCACGCGCAGCAGGTCGGCCCGTTGCGCTTCGCTGAGTTCGCCGGTCAGGTGCAAGGAAGTCTTGAGGCGGTAGATGCCCCTGCGTTCCTCGGTGGCATCGCGGTCCACGGCGACCTCGATGTGCTCCAGCGGGATGCCCTTGTGCTGCGCGTACACCAGCACCGTGAGCGCCTTGCAGGCCGCGAGCGATGCGTCGTAGAGATCGTGCGGCGCGGGGCCCGCGTCGGTGCCGCCCACGTCGGGCGTTGCATCCACGTTGAATTCATGCGCGCGGATCTTGACGATGTGCCGGGTGCTGGTGGTGTCAGCCCGGCGAACGGTGATGGTCATGGCAGTCTCCTTGGAAAAGGTGCATGGCAGGAAAAAACGTTATCGCGCACAATCATATTGGCATGAATCCATTCAACCCCCAGCCCCTGGCCACCGAAATGCAGCTGGACGAGCGCGACGGCCGCTACCTGCGCAAGGCCATTGCCTGGTCGCATGCGGCGAGGCGGCGCGGCAACCGGCCCTTCGGGGCGATCGTCGTCTCGGCCGCCAACGAGGTGCTGGCCGAAGCCTACTGCAACACCGCGGAAACCGGAGACGTCACCGGCCATGCCGCGACCAACGCGGTGCGCCAGTTGGCCGGACGCAAGCTGTCGCGCGAGCAACTGGCTGGCGCCACGATCTACGCTTCCGGCGAGCCCTGCGCGATGTGCGCCGGTGCGATCACATGGTCGAACATCGGCCGGGTGGTGTTCGGCATCGATGCCGAAAGGCTGCGCATCATCCGCGGCGAGCACGTCGACCCGGGCGCTGCCGAGCTGTCCTGCCGCGACGTTCTGCGCGCCTCGCCGCATCCGATCGCGTGCATCGGGCCGGCATTGGTCGACGACGCCGGCGCTGCCCACGTCGGCGCCTGGACAGCGTAGCCGGGCGCGCACTGCTGCGCCGCACCACAAAAAACCAACCTTTCGATGGGAGGCATGCCGCGTCGCTGCGGTTCGAATAGCTGCACCCCGGAATGACGCCGCCAGCGCGGCGCCCGGCTGGGTGGAACCTCGAACCAAGGAGACAAACGCATGATTGAACTGCAGGGCCGCAAGGCCCTCATCACGGGCGCGGCGCAGGGGCTCGGGCGGGCCATCGCCGAGCTCTTCGTCGAGCGCGGTGCAGAGGTGATGCTCGCCGACATCGACGCCGCCGGCGCCGCCCGCAGCGCCGACGCACTCGGCGCCAAGGCGCGCTCGGTGCGCTGCGACGTCACCTCGGCCAGCGATTTCGCCGCCGCCGTCGAGGCCACCACCACCGCCTTCGGCGGCATGGACACCCTGATCAACAACGCCGGCATCGAGATCGTCAAGCCGCTGTTCGACCAGAGCGAGGAAGAGTTCCTGCGCCTGATGAACATCAACGTGATGGGCGTCTTCCTCGGCATGAAGCATTCGCTGGCCGCACTGGCGGCGTCCGGGCGCGGATCGATCGTCAACATCTCCTCGCTGGCCGGCACCAACGGCGTGCCGCTGTTCGGCTCGTACTGCGCGTCCAAGTCGGCGGTGATCCAGCTCACCCGGGTGGCGGCGGCCGAACTGCGGGCCACCGGCATCCGCGTCAACGCGGTCTGCCCCGGCTTCGTCGGCACGGCGATGGTCGAGCGGCTGATCCCGACGGTCGAGGCGGTCGTCGGCGTGCCCTTCGACGCCCTGGTCGCGGTCAAGCAGTTGCGCCTGGGCACACCGCTGGAGGTGGCGGAAATGACCGCCTTCCTGGCCTCAGACGCCGCCAGCTGGACCACCGGCTCCCACTACGTACTGGACGGCGGCCTGTCTGCCGGATTGCTATGACGAGCGCGCAACAACTCCTCCAAGACAAGGTCGCCGTCATCACCGGCGCGGGCCGCGGCCTCGGCGAAGCGGTGGCACGGGCCTTTGCGGCCGAAGGCGCCAAGGTGATCGTCTCGGACATCGACGCGGCGGCGGCCGAGCGGGTGGCGGCGACGCTGCCCGGCGCCAGCGCCTTCAGCTGCGACGTGCGGGTGCCGGCGCAGGTCGAGGCACTGGTGAATGAAGCCACCAAGCGGCACGGAAAGCTGGACATCATGGTGCCGAACGCCGGCATCGCCCATGTCGCGCCGCTGGCGGCGACCAGCTACGAGCAGTGGCGCGAAGTGACTTCGATCAACCTCGACGGCGTGTTCCTGTGCATCCGCTACGCCGCGCCGGTGATGGTGGCCGCGGGCGGCGGCTGCATCATCAACATGGCCTCGGTCACGGCCAAGGCGGCCTGCGCGCTGATCGGCAGCTATGCCGCCGCCAAGGCCGGCGTGGTGTCGCTGACGCAGACGGCCGCCGTCGAGCTGCGCTCGCACAACGTGCGGGTCAACGCGATCTTGCCGGGCTTCGTCGAGACCGAGCTGATGAAGTCGCACCGCCACGAGTTCGAGGAACAGCTCAAGCTGCCCGATTTCAATGCCGTGGTGGTGCAGCGCCAGGGGCGCTTCGGCAAGCCGGAAGAGGTGGCGCAGTTGGCCGTCTTCCTGGCCTCGGGCCGCTCCAGCTTCTCCAACGGCAGCGCCTTCGTCCTCGACGGCGGCGTGAGCTCGTCCCTTCTGTGATCGCCTCGCATCCTCGAGAAAGAACACCATGAGCAGCAACAAGAAACCCGTGATCGTCTACGGTGCCAGCGGCTACACCGGCCGGCTGGTCTGCGAATACCTGCGCGAGTACGGCGTTCCCTTCATCGCCGCCGGGCGCAGCGCGGAGAAGCTGAACGCGGCCATGAAGTCCAACGTGGCCGGCATCGAGACGGCGAGCTACGAAGTCGTCGAGGTGGCGCACACCACCGAGGCGCTGACCAAGCTCTTCACCGGCGCCTCGGTGGTGCTGAACACCGTCGGCCCGTTCGCCAGGTTCGGCCCCGAGGTGGTCCAGGCCTGCCTGGCCGCCAAGTGCCACTACACCGACACCACGGGCGAACAGGACTGGCTGATCACGCTCGAAGAGGAATACGGCGCCCAGTTCGCCAAGGCCGGGCTGCTGCTGTCGCCCGGCCTGGCGCAGATGTACACCACCGGCGAGATCGCCGCCCAGATCTGCCTGGAAACGCCGGGCCTGGACACGCTGGACATCGCGGTGTTCTGGGGCGGCAGTCCGACCATTGCCTCGACCCAGACGATCCTGGTCAATACCGCCACCTCGAAGGCCTTCTACCTGCAGCAGAACCAGATGGTCGAATGGCAACCCGACGCCGGCCTCTACAGCCTGGCCATTCCGGGACAGCATGAGATGGCATTGGCGCTGCCCTGGGGCGGCACCTCGCACCCGGTGTGGTTCCGCAAGGATCCGCGCGTGGCCAACGTCAAGGTGCTGGGCGGCGTGTTCAACAAGCCCCTGATGCTGGGCGTGCCGCAGATCGTCGCCGCGGCCCTGAAGGCCACCGAGGGCATGAAGCCCGACGAGCGCTACGCCGCGCTGGCGCAGACCGCCGCCGGCGTGATGAACAGCATGCCGCCGCGCGAGAACCCGCGCCTGAACAAGTCGGTCGATTCGGTGCATGCGACCGGTCCGCTGGGACGCGCGGAATGCGTCATCTTCGGCAACTGCAACTACAAGCAGACCGGCCTGTTGCAAGCCCACGCCGCCTACTCGCTGTTGCAGCAGCCGCCCAAGCGGGTCGGTTTCGCGTCCGGCTGCCAGGCCTTCGGACACCATGAACTGCTCGGCGTGCTGCGCAGCTTCGGTCTGGTGGCCAAGCCCGAACTGAAGGTCCACAGCTGAAGCGGCGCGACAGATGACCCGCCTTCACGCGCCGCTGCGCAACCTGGCCGACGTCGAGGCGCTGGAGCAACTGCCGATCGAGACCCGGCTCGCGCAGCCGGTGTCGAGCTATGCCGCCATCGCGCGGCAAGCGGCGGCCACACCCACTGCGCCGGCCCTGACTTTCGTGCCGACGGGCGACCCTGCGGACGGCGAGACGCGACTCGACTACGCCGCCTTGCTCCATCGCATCACGCATGCGGCCAACGCCTTCGCCAGCCTGGGTGTGGGCCGCAAGGAAGTGGTCTCCTATCTGCTGCCGAACCTGCCCGAGACCCACTTCACGCTGTGGGGCGCAGAGGCCGTCGGGATCGTGAATCCGGTCAATCCCTTCCTCGAGGTCGACCACATGGCCGGCATCCTGAACGCGGCCGGCACCGTGGTGCTGGTGGCGCAGGGACGGCAGGAGACAGCGGGCATCTGGGAGAAGGCCGAGGCCCTGCGCTCGCGGGTGCCGACCCTGCGCGCCGTGGTCCGGGTCGGCGGCCTCGGCCTCTGCCCGCCCTGGGCGCTGGACTTCGAGGCGCTGCTGGCGGGACAGTCCGGCGCCCTGCTGCAGGCGGCGCCGGCCGAGGGCCAGGACATCGCCTCCTACTTCCATACCGGCGGCACCACCGGCACGCCGAAGCTGGCGCGCCGGACCCATCTGAACGAGGCGGCCAACGCCTGGTCGCTGGCGACGGTCGCCGACATCGGCCCCGACGACACGCTGCTGTGCGGCCTGCCGCTGTTCCACTCGAACGCGATGATGGTGACCGGCCTGGCGCCCTTCAGCGTTGGCGCCCACGTGGTGG
>DASXKG010000673.1:0-4174 GCA_036496965.1 Variovorax sp. | reverse complement strand
AATCTGAATGGCCAGCTGGGGCTGGTGGTGGGCGCCACCTACCCGGCCGAGATCGAGCGCGTCCGGACCCTCGCGCCGACGGTGCCGTTGCTGATCCCCGGGATCGGGGCGCAGGGCGGCGACGCCGTCGCCACGGTACGTGCCGGCTGGCGGCCCGACGCGCCGATCGTGGTCAACTCCTCGCGCGCAATCTGCTATGCCTCGGCCGGCGCCGACTTTGCAGAGGCGGCCCGGCGCGAGGCGATGCGCACCCGCGGGGAGCTCGAAGCCGCCAAGCCCTGATCGACGGGAGCAGCCGCATGACGAATCCCGGCGCTGGTTCCGCATCCTTTCCGCTCGACGGCGGCTGCACCTGCGGTGCGCTGCGCTATCGCATGGCCACGCCGCCGCTCATCGTGCACTGCTGCCATTGCCGCTGGTGCCAGCGTGAGACGGGGAGCGCCTTCGCGCTCAACGCGATGATCGAATCCGATCGCCTCCGGCTGCTCGCGGGCCAGGCCGAGTTCGTGACGACGCCCACGCTGAGCGGCCAGGGCCAGAAGATCGCGCGCTGCGGGCGCTGCCGCATTGCCCTGTGGAGCCACTACGCGGGCAGCGGCGAGGCGCTGAGCTTCGTGCGCGTGGGCACGCTCGACGCGCCGGACCGGCTGCCGCCCGACATCCACATCTTCACGATGTCGAAACAGCCCTGGGTGCGGCTCGATCCCGCTGTGCCGGCCGTGAACGAGTACTACCGGCGCAGCGAACACTGGCCGCCCGAGAGCCTCGAGCGCTTCAAGGCCTTGAAGGCGGCGCGCCCAGCCGCCGCGATACCCGGTCCGCGCAGCCCTTGAGTCGGCCTGCTGCAGGCTGATCAGCCCCAGTTGCAAGGCGAGCGGAGCGAGCAGATAGTGGCCGCTGGCGCGGTCCTGCTCGGCCGCCCGTGATGGGCCAGCGTCCGCCGACCTCGATGCTCCGGAGTCCGCATTGTTCGTTCATGCGGAAGGGATTAGACATTAACTGATCGAGGGATTACACTCCACGAATTCGTTCAGCGCAAATCCATTCATCTTAGACAAACTTTCCAGGAGACCCCCCGATGACCGCAACCAAGAAATTCGCCAGCCAGGCGGATCTGGAAGAAAAGAAGATCACTTTCAGCCAGATCTCCGAGCACGCCTGGGCCTACACGGCCGAGGGCGACCCCAACACCGGCATCATCATCGGCGACGACTGCGTGCTGGTGGCCGACACCCAGGCCACGCCGGCGATGGCGGCCGACGTGGTGCGGCGCATCCGCGAGGTGACCGACAAGCCCATCAGGTACGTGGTGCTGACCCACTACCACGCGGTGCGGGTGCTGGGCGCGGCCGCCTACCAGCCCGAGCACATCATCGCCAGCCAGGACACGCGCGACCTGATCGTCGAGCGCGGCGAGCAGGACAAGGCCAGCGAGATCGGCCGCTTCCCGCGCCTGTTCCAGAACGTCGAGACCGTGCCGCCCGGCATGACCTGGCCGACCATGACTTTCAGCGGCAAGATGACGCTGTGGCTGGGCAAGCTCGAGGTGCAGTTGATCCAGCTCGGCCGCGGCCACACCAAGGGCGACACCGTGGTCTGGCTGCCCCAGGAGCGCGCCCTGCTGTCGGGCGATCTGGTGGAGTTCGACGCCACGCCCTACGCCGGCGACGCCTACTTCAAGGATTGGCCGCAGACGCTGGACAGGGTCGCGGCGCTCCAGCCGAAGGCGCTGGTGCCCGGCAGCGGCGCCGCGCTGACCACGCCCGAGGCGGTCGCCAAGGGCCTGGCCGGGACGCGCGACTTCATCGCCGACGTCTACAGCAGCGTGCAGGCCGGCGTGAAGGCGGGCCGCGACCTGAACGCGGTCTACCAGGAGACCTACGCCAAGCTCAAGCCCAAGTACAGCCACTGGGTGATCTTCGACCACTGCATGCCCTTCGACGTGAGCCGGGCCTTCGATGAGGCTTCGGGCCATGCCGACCCGCGCATCTGGACCGCGGAGCGCGACGTCGAGATGTGGAAAGCCCTCGAGAGCTGAAGCCATGCAGGGTTCGCCTGAATCGACGGCCGACGCCAAGGTCGACTACCAGTCGCTGCGCTTCGACTACCGGCGCCACCCGGACCAGGACGCCGCGTCCCCGGCGCGCCATCCGGTGGTGGTGGTCGGCGCCGGCCCGGTGGGCCTGGCGCTGGCGATCGATCTCGCCCAGCAGCAGGTGCCGGTGGTGCTGCTCGACAACGACTGCACCCTCTCGAGCGGCTCGCGCGCGATCTGCTTCGCCAAGCGCACGCTGGAGGTCTTCGACCGCCTCGGCTGCGCCGAGCGCATGGTGGCCAAGGGCGTGTCCTGGAACGTCGGCAAGGTGTTCTTCAAGGATGAACAGGTCTACCGCTTCGACCTGCTGCCCGAACCCGGCCACGAGCGGCCGGCCTTCATCAATCTGCAGCAGTACTACGTCGAGGGCTACCTGCTCGAGCGCGCCGCCGAACTGCCCCTGATCGACCTGCGCTGGCACAACAAGGTGACCGGCATCGAGCAAAGCCCGGACCAGGCGCTGCTCACCATCGAGACGCCCGAGGGCGACTACCGGCTGGCGGCCGGCTACGTGGCGGCCTGCGACGGTTCGCGTTCGGCGCTGCGCCAGCTGCTCGGCCAGGAGGCCAAGGGCCGGGTCTTCCGCGACCGCTTCCTGATTGTCGACATCCGCATGGACGCCGACCTGCCCACCGAACGCCGATTCTGGTTCGACCCGCCCTTCCATCCGAAGCAGAGCGTGCTGCTGCACAAGCAGGCCGACAGCATGTGGCGGGTGGACTTCCAGCTCGGCTGGGACGCCGATCCGGTGGAAGAGCGCAAGCCCGAGCACATCCTCCCGCGCGTGCGCGCGCTGCTCGACAGCATCGGCCACGAGCAGGTGCAGTTCGAGATCGGCTGGGCCAGCGTCTACACCTTCGCCTGCCAGCGCATGGAGCGCTTCCGCCACGCCCGGGTGCTGTTCGCCGGCGATTCGGCGCACGGCGTGTCGCCCTTCGGTGCGCGCGGCGCCAATTCGGGCGTGCAGGATGCCGACAACCTGGCCTGGAAGCTGGCCGCCGTGCACAAGGGCGAGGCGCCCGATGCGCTGCTCGACAGCTATGCCGACGAGCGCGAATACGCCGCCGACGAGAACATCCGCAACTCGACCCGCGCCACCGACTTCATCACGCCCAAGAGCGAGGTCAGCCGGCTCTTTCGCGACGCGGTGCTGGAGCTGTCCAAGCGCCATGCCTTTGCCCGCGCGCTGGTCAACAGCGGCCGGCTCTCGGTGCCGACGACCTTGCGCGAATCGGCGCTCAACACGCCCGACGTCGATGACTTCGCGGGCTCGATGGTGCCGGGGGCGCCGGCGGCCGATGCACCCGTCGTGGCTGCCGACGGCCATACCGGTTGGTTGCTGCGCGCGCTCAGTCCCGCCCCGCGCGGCGCTGCGGCCGCCACGCCGTTCACTGCCGCGGTCTTCGGCGGGGGCAAGGCCGCCGAGCACAGCCTGCGCGTGCTGGCCCAATCCGAAGTGCCGCTGCACGTGGTGCGCGTGCCGGCCAGCGGCGAGTCCACGTTGGCCATGCAGCGCTACGACGCACAGCCGGGCACCGTCTACCTGCTGCGCCCCGACCAGCATGTGTGCGCACGCTGGCGCCGGCCCACCCCCGCGGCCGTGCGCGCCGCGCACGCACGCGCCCTGGCAAGGACCTGAGCAAGCCATGGAACTGATCACCACGCCGAACCTCGACGCGCCGGACGATTTCTACGAGGCGTTGATCGAGGCCCACCAGGGCCTGTCCAGCGACGAGAGCCAGGCCTTCAACGCGCGCCTGGTGCTGCTGCTGGCCAACCATATCGGTTCGACCGCGGTACTGCGCGCCGCATTGGCGGCCGCGCAGGCCGCCTGAATCATCGAGAGAACAAGCCATGACGAATCCAGATTCCGAGCGCCGCTACCAGAGCGGCTTCGGCAACGAATACGCCAGCGAGGCGGTGCCGGGCGCCTTGCCGCAGGGACGCAACAGTCCGCAGCGCGCGCCCTTCGACCTCTACCCCGAGCTGATCTCCGGCACCGCCTTCACCGCCCCGCGCCACGAGAACCGGCGCAGCTGGCTCTACCGGCGCCAGCCCTCGGTGGTCGCCGGCCGCTAC
>DASXKG010000672.1:0-3836 GCA_036496965.1 Variovorax sp. | reverse complement strand
GAAGATGCCCTATGCGGACGACGACCTGGTGCCGGTCGTCTTCACCAACGCGGCGCCTTCCGTCATCGTGGTCGATGCGGCCGGTCCCATCCAGACGCTCAAGGACCTGCAGGCCTACGGCATGCGCAAGGGCGGACTCAGCTTCGGCACGGCCGGTGCGGGCAGCACCGGGCACTTCGTCGCGGAGATGGTGCGCTCTGCGCTCGGCGTGCCGGTGACCGTGGTGCACTACAAGAGCGGCTCCGAGACGGTCGCTGCCATCCTGGGTGGCCAGATCGACGTAGCCTCCGAAGCGCCGGTCGGCGTCCTGGGCCACGTGCGCGGCGGCAAGCTGCGGGGCATCGCGGTGTGCGACGACAGGCGGGTGCCGGTGCTGGCCGACGTCCCGACGACGGTCGAGCAGGGCTTTGCGACCATCCAGATGCAGCACTGGGGCGGCGTCTTCGCGCCCAAGGGCACGCCCGTCGCCATCCTCGACCGCATCGCGCAGGCCATGCAGAAGGCATTCGCGACCGACGCCGGGTTGCGCGCGCAGATGGAGGCCAACGGCTTGCGGACGACCGTCGGCAGCCGGGCCGATTTCGACGCCTTCCTGTCCAACGAGAAAGCACGCCTGGGCGAGATCGTGAACGCCACCGGGATGACGCTGGAGTGAGACCTGCCCGCCGCCTCCTCAGCGCCCCAGGCGGTAGGGCTCGTCGAAGGCCACGAAATCCTTCTCGGCGAGCGCGGCGTCGATCCACGCCTTGACGCCCGGCAGCGCCTGTACGCGCTCGATGTAAGCCGAGATGGCGGCCGGCACGGGCAGTCCGTAGGTCTTGATCCGGGTGCCGACCGGCGCGAAGTACGCATCGGCGATGCCGAATTCGCCGAACAGCATCGGCCCGCCGTGCGCTGCGAGCAGGCCGCTCCACAGCTGCACGATGCGCTCGAGGTCGGCCCGCACGCCGGGCTGGTCGCGCATCAGGAGCCGGCCCTGCATGCGCAGGTCGGCTTCGATGTTCATGCCGCAGTGGCTGCGCAGCGCGCCAAAGCCGGCATGCATCTCGGCGCAGGCGCTGCGCGCTTGGGCGCGCAGCGCCTTGTCCGCCGGCCACAGCGGCTTGTCGGGATGGCTCTCGGCGAGGTATTCGCAAATCGCCAGCGTGTCATGCACCATGATGGCGCCGTCCTGCAGCACCGGCACGGTGCCGCTCGGGTTGAGCGCCAGCACCGTGCGCTTGAAACCCGAACCCTGGTCGAAGGAATCGAAGCGCACCAGCACCTCCTCGAAGGCAATGCCGGCCTGCTTCATGAGCACCCAGGGGCGCATCGACCATGACGAGTAGTTCCTGTTGCCGATGTAGAGTTTGAGCATCAGGCGATCCTAGCGCCGGGCCGTGCGGCCATTGATGAGGAAGCGTCGCCGCATTGATGCGCCGAGCGCCTCAGGGCAGGTCCTTGGCGAGCTCGGGTTCGGGGAAGCTGCGCGGCCCGACGCTGCCCAGGCGTTCCTTGAGCGATTGCGGCCGGCCGCTGATCAGCGCCGCGTAATTGGTGGTGTTGGCCAGCACCTTCTTGACGTAGTCGCGGGTCTCGGCGAAGGGCACGTTCTCGGCCCAGATCGCCGTTTCCATGAGAGGGCCGTTGCGCCAGCTGCGCGGACGGCCCGGGCCGGCGTTGTAGGCCGCCGCGGCCAGCGCCATCGAACCGTCGAAGTCGTCCAGTGCCAGCTTCAGGTAGTTGGTGCCGATGGTGATGTTGGTCTCGTGGTCGCCCAGCTGGTCAGGTGTGAAGTCGCCCATGCCGATCTTCTTGGCGGTCCAGCGCGCGGTGGCCGGCATCACTTGCATCAGGCCGGAGGCGCCGACGCCGGAGCGGGCATCCATGACGAAGCGGCTCTCCTGGCGGATCAGGCCATAGACATAAGCCGGGTCGAGGCCGATGTCCTGGCTCTTGCGCAGCACCGTGTCGTGAAAGGGCATGGGAAAGCGTTGGTCGACGTCGATCACCCCCTTGGTGCGCTCGCTGGTGTTGATGCAGCGGTCCCAGACCTCGCGCTGGCAGGCGAAGTCGGCGGCAGCCAGCAGCTCGCGGTCGCTCATGCCGCCCTTGTCGTGCAGGTTGGTGGCGTAGTTCCACTCGCGCGTGCCTTCGGGACGCAGGCCGATCGAGATCGCATAGAGCGCCCGGTTCAGCGCGGGGTTGTTGCGCGCCGCCGCCTTTTCGTCGGCCGTGAGCGGCGCCGGGCGGGTGGGCACCGCGGCGCGCTGGCCCAGTTCCTCGAGCGCCAGCAGTTCGTAGAAGCCGCGCGTGCCGGCGATGCTCTCGTACAGCACGCGCGCCTGTTCGCGCCGCGTCTCGCCGCCATAGGCGACCAGGGCGCGGGCCTTCCAGTAGACCCAGGTCGGGTCCTGCTGCTGGGCCGGGCTCATGGCGTCGACGGCGGCCTGCACGTCCTTCCAGCTGCCCACGCGCAGTGCGGCGCGGGCCTTCCAGGCCAGCATGTCGTCCGACAGGTCGCCGAGCCTGGTGACGCGGGCGTAGTAGTCGTTGGCATCGGGCATGAGCTTGGTCGCGAACTGCCTGCCGACTGCGCCCCAGAGCCAGTTGCGCTCTTCGGTGGAAAGCGTCTGGTCCCATTTGCTTTCGAGCAGGTAGGCGGCCATGGCGGGGTCGGCGACCGTCATCTTGATGAGCGCCAGCACCACCAGTTCGCGCCGCGACTTGGCGACTGCGGTGGCGCGGGTGGCCAGGAACTTGGCCGTGCTGGCGTTCATCTCGTCGAACAGCGGGATCGAATCCGGAGCCACCAGCATCACCGCGGCGCGCGCAGCCTGCGGCCGGTTGGCCTCGATGGCCAGCCGGGCCTTCTTCCAGGCGTCGTTGGGCTGCATCAGGCCGGCGCCGATCATCCGGTCGGCCGCCGTCAGGCAGCCGTCGTCGAGGTCGCGCTGGGCGAACCAGTTGCGCCGCACCTCATCGGCCTGTGCCTGGGTGGCGCCGCTGCGCAGGCTGTCGATCAGGAGCGCGTAACAGCGCACCTGCAGGTCGTCGTTCATGCGAAAACCGGGCGCCGCGGCGAGGAAGCTGTCCCAGTCGCGGCGCTGGCCGGACAGGAGCAGCCAGTCGTTGCGCATGCGGTCTTCCTGGTAGCTGCCCGCGTAGCGGGCGAGGAAGTCCTGGACCTCCCCCGGGGCCGCATCGGGCAAGCGGGCTTTCAGCTCCCAATAGGCGGCCCAGGCTTCGAGCGGATGGCCCTGGGCCAGCGGCAGCAGGGCGCTCAGCTGCGCCTTGTCGCCGCGCTGGGCGGCCTGTTTCATCTGCAGCAGGACCTCGTCGTTGGCGTTCTGCGCGCGCGCCGGCTGGCTCAGCGCGGCGGCGGCGAGGACCAGCGAAATGACGAAGGTGGAGAAAGAGGGAAGAGCGGAGCGGCGCACGGATGCCAAAATGCTTGCGAACTGCATCGGGGGATTATGGACAAGTCAAAGGGCAACGACACCTCTTCAACGGCCACTTTTCTCAAGGGGCAGTTGCGCGCGGCGCTGATCGAACAGCGCCTGGCGATGCCGGACCGCCTGGCCCGTGCCGACCTGCTGCAGCGGGTGATGCGCATCTGGCTGGTCGGCCGGCCCGATACCGTGATCGGCGCCTACTGGCTGATCAAGGGCGAATTCGATCCGCTGCCCGCCCTGCACCGCTGGAAGGAAGACGGTGAACTGCTGGACGAGCCGCATCGGCGTCGCATCGGCCTGCCGGTGGTCGACCGGGTGCACAAGACCCTGACCTTCCACTCGTGGTATCCGGGCTGCCCGATGGAGAACGATGCCTTCGACATCCCCAAGCCCAAGGACACC
>DASXKG010000671.1:0-3437 GCA_036496965.1 Variovorax sp. | reverse complement strand
CCAGCGAGGCCGGTGCACAGCTGATCCTGCTCGGCGCGCACGGCCACGGCATCTTCGGCCGGGCCTTGCTGGGCTCGGTCGCCGCGAAAGTGATGTCGGCGACGGACATCCCGGTGCTGGTGGTGCAGTGATCCGCCGCCCGGCGCAGCGCTTCACTCGGTGTTGAACAGGCGCTTGTGCTCGTCGCGCAGCAGCGCCTTCTGCACCTTGCCCATCGCGTTGCGCGGAAGTTCGTCCACCACGAAGCAGCGCTTGGGAATCTTGAAGTTCGCCAGCCTGTCCTTGAGGGCGGCGATGATGACCTCGCCATCGAGCCGGGCGCCGTTGCGCGCGATCACGACGGCCACGCCGACCTCGCCGAGGTCGGGATGCGGCACGCCGACGATCGCGCTTTCCGCCACGCCCGCCATCTCGTTGATGACGCCCTCGATCTCGGCCGGATAGACGTTGTAGCCGCCGCTGATGATCAGGTCCTTGCTGCGCCCGACGATGCTCACGTAGCCCAGGCCGTCGATCTTGCCAACGTCGCCGGTCTTGAAATAGCCGTCGGCGGTGAACTCCTCCCGCGTCTTCTCGGGCATGCGCCAGTAGCCGGCGAACACGTTCGGCCCATCGACCTCGATGTGGCCGATCTCATCGGTGCGGCAGGGTTCGCCCGCATCGTTGCGCAGGCGAAGCTGCACGCCCGGCAGCGGGAAGCCGACGGTGCCGCCGCGCCGCTCGCCCAGCGAACGATGGTAGGGATTGGAGGTCAGCATGGCGGTCTCGCTCATGCCGTAGCGCTCGAGGATGGTGTGGCCGGTACGCTCGCGCCAGGCGTTGAAGGTCTCGATCAGGAGCGGCGCGGAGCCCGAGATGAAGAGCCGCATGTTGCTGCAGGCGTCGCGCGTCAGGCCGTGCTCGGCCAGCATGCGCACGTACAGCGTCGGCACCCCCATGAACACGGTCGCCTCGCGCAGCCGCGCCACCACGCGCCGCGGATCGAAGCGGTTCAGCCAGATCATGCGGCTGCCGCTGATCAGCGCACCGTGGATCGCGACGAAGAGGCCGTGCACGTGGAAGATCGGCAGCGCGTGGATGAGCACGTCGCCGCCCTCTTCCGCTGTGCGCCAGCCCCAGTAGTCCTTGAGCACCTCGGCGTTCGAGAGCAGGTTGCGGTGGCTGAGCATGGCGCCCTTGCTGCGCCCCGTGGTGCCGCTGGTGTAGATGATGGCCGCAAGGTCCTCGGCTTTCCTGATCGCGACGTCGTGCTGGTCGCTGCATTGCATCGCCACTTCGAGCAGGGTGCCGGTGCGGTCGTCATCGAGCGTGAAGACATGCCGCGTGCCGGCCGCGGTGGCGATCGGCACCACCCAGGATGCGTTGGCGCTGCTGCAGACGAGCATCGCCGGCCTGGCGTTGCCGATGAAGTATTCGACCTCGGCGCTGCGGTAGGCCGTGTTCAGCGGCAAGAACACGTAGCCGGCGCGCAGCGTGGCCAGGTACAGGATCATGGCCTCGACCGACTTCTCGACCTGCACCGCGATGCGGGCACCGGGCCCGAGCTCCAGCGCATCCAGCAGGTTGGCCATCATCGCGCTGGCCCGCTCGAGGTCGCGCCAGGAATAGTAGAGCCCGTCGTCGGTTTCGACCGCGATCGAATCGAGGTCGGCGGGGAATGCCGCGCGCAGCGCGGCGAACAGATTGGCGTTGGGTTTGTCGGTCATCGTTTGGTGTTGGCAGTGGGCAGCGGCCCGGCCGTCACTTGAGAAAGAGGTTGTCGATGTCGCCGGACACCGCCACCTTGCCCTGCGCCAGCAACGCGCGGTGCTTGTCCAGCCGCTTCAGGTCGTAGAGGTAGTTGACCATCAGGCCATAGGCCTGCCTGCTGCCCTTGGGCGAAGGATCGCCGGCCCAGTTCAGCCGCTCCACCCGCGCGCCGTTGCCCAGGTGGAAGCGCGCAACCGGATCGACCGGCTTGCCGTCGGCCGTCGCGCGGCCCAGGTATTCGGCGGCTGCATTCAGCAGCAGCTGGCGAACGGGCGACCTGGCGTCCAGTGCATCGGCCTCTGCGGCGGCCGCGAGAAATCGCTCGCCGGTCGGCGGCAGCGAGCCGACCACGCGGCCGAGCTCCATGGCCCGCTTCTCGTCGAGCCGCGCCACCAGGTCGCCGCCGTGCTTGGCCAGCCAGCTTCGAAAGCCCGGGATCGGCGACAAGGTCGCGAAGGTCTTCAGCCGCGGCAGCTCCTGCTGCAAGGTCTCGACCACGCGCTTGATCAGCGAGTCGCCGAAGCTGACGCCGCGCAGTCCGGCCTGGGTGTTGCTGATCGAATAGAAGATCGCGGTCGTCGCCTTGTCCGGCTTGACCAGCGCCGCCGCCTCGTCGAGCAGCGGCGTGATCCCCGCGCTGATCCGATCGACCAGCGCCACCTCGACGAAGATCAGCGGCGTGTCGGGCAGCCGGGGGTGGAAGAAGCCGTAGCAGCGGCGGTCGCTGTCGAGCCGGTTCTTGACGTCGGCCCAGCTCTTGATGTCGTGCACCGCCTCGTACTGGATCAGCTTCTCGATCAGCGAAGCCGGCGAATCCCAGCTGATGCGGCGCAGCTCGAGAAAGGCGACGTCGAACCAGGTCGAAAACAGGTGCTCGAGCTCGGCATCCAGCGGCAGCAGCCGCCGGTCGCCTTTCAGGTGGGCCAGCAGCTCGGCCCGCAGGTCGACCAGGAAACGCATGCCGTCGGGATCGATCGCAAAGCGCTGCAGGAGCCGGGCCCGGGGCGAGGCCAGCGCACGCCGCAGGCGCACCTCCGCCTGGCCCTCGTCGAGGGTGCCGACGGCGGCCTCGTGCTCGTCGCGCGCGCTGCTCAGCTTCTGCACATCGGGCGCAAAGCGCTCGCTCATCAACAGCCAGATGTCGCGCCGCTCGTCCAGCTCGCGCCCGGCATACCACTGCACCACCGCATGGGCGCGGCGGCCGGCCTCGACCTCGCTCACGCTGGGGTCGACCACCGCTTGCAGTTCCAGCAACGCCCGGCGCAAGGCCCGCGGCGCCAGGCCTTCGCCGGGCCGGCGCAAGGTCGCGTCGAGTCGTTCGGCCAGCGGTCGCGCGCTCGCGCCCGCGGCGGAGTTGCCGGGACTGGCTTCCTTGCCCGGCCGCAGCCGGGACACCTTGCGGGTGATCCAGTCGCCCGCGTTCTTGAGATCCGTGAGAGCTTCCATTGGAGGAAGTCTAGGGCGTTGCCGGCCCCGCCGCAGGGAGCGCCGGTCGCGCGCTGGCATACAGCCACAGGCCGAAAACGATCATCGGCACACACAGCCATTGGCCCATGCTCATGTTGAGCGCCAGCAGGCCGAGGAAGTCGTCGGGCTCGCGGAAGTATTCGGCAATGAAGCGCATCAGGCCGTAACCGACCAGGAACACCGCCGAGACGCGCCGCTCGCCGCGGTCCTTGCGGGCATAG
>DASXKG010000670.1:0-3936 GCA_036496965.1 Variovorax sp. | reverse complement strand
CCTTCGAACTGGCGGCCAAGGAGCGCCCGCGCGGCCAGGTTCACGTCGAACGCTTCGCGCCGGTGGCGCCGAGTGCAACCGGCGGCGGCTACACGGTGCGGCTGGCCGCCTCGAAGCGCGACATCCCGGTGGCGCCGGGGCAGACCATTCTCGAGGCCTTGCGCGACGCCGGCGTGGCGGTGCAGGCCTCGTGCGAGCAGGGCATTTGCGGCACCTGCGAGACGCGGGTGCTCGGCGGCCGGCCCGACCATCGCGACAGCCTGCTGTCCGACGACGAGAGAAAAGCCGACGACGTGATGATGATCTGCTGCTCCGGCAGCCTGGGCGACCTGCTGGTCCTCGACCTCTGATCCGCGCCGCGCGCAACGCCCATGGACCGCTCCGACCCCTTGCTAGAATCGGCCGCGCTCGCCGCGCCGTTCAGCATCCGCACAAGGAGACAGGCCTTGGGTCGTCCCAGTCGAAAAGACAAGATCGTCCAGCCGGACTATTCCGAAGGCATCCAGATCAAGACCGAGGACGAGGATCCCCGCTTCAACAACGCGCTGGCACGCGGCCTCGCCATCCTTCGTGCCTTCCAGATCGATCTCAAGCTGCTGGGCAATCTCGAGATCGCCGAGCTCACCGGGCTGCCCAAGTCCACCGTCTCGCGCCTGAGCTTCACGCTGACGCAACTCGGCTACCTGCGCTACCGCCCCGAGTTCGGCAAGTACGAACTGGCGGCCGGTGTCATCGCCCTGGCCTATCCTTTCCTGGCGAGCCAGGTCGTGCCGCCGATCGCGCGGCCGCTGATGGTCGAGCTGGCACTCAAGAGCAAGACCAATGTCGGCCTCGGCGTGCATGAAGGCATGAGCGTGCTCTACCTCGAGTACGCACTGGGCGAGGCCAACCCCAACCGCCTGCAGCGGGCGGGCTTCCGCGTGCCGCTGGTGCGCACCGCCATGGGCCGCGCCTGCATCGCCGGCATGCGGCCGGAGGCGCGTGAGCAGTTCTACCTGGAGCTTCGCGACTACTACAAGCGCGAGTGGAACCCGTTGCATGATGCGCTGGAAGACGCGGTGGCCCAGGTGCAGACCCGCGGCTTCGTCATTGCAGCCGGCACTTTCAGGCCGACCACCAATTCGGTGGCGGTGCCCTTCGTGCATGGCGATGGCCACACGGTCATGGCATTCAATTCGCAGGGTCATTCGCAGACGCAGACCCCCGAAGCCATGCTGCGCAATGGCAAGCGCCTGCTGGAACTGGCCGCCGAAGTGCGCCGGCGCCTGGCCGATGCGCCCCAGGGTCCTTCCCTCGGCCATTGAGTCGAGTTTCAGATGACCGAAGGATCCGCGCCACCGATCGCGAAGACCCAGGCGGGCGAGGTCTCCGGCGCCTGGAGTGACGGGCAGCCGCAGGTCGCCGTCTGGCGCGGCATCCCGTATGCAGCAGCGCCGGTCGGCGAGCTTCGCTGGCGGCCGCCCCGGCCGCCGGTTCCCTGGGACGGTGTGCGCCCGGCCGATCGATTCGGCCCCGACTTTCCGCAGGCGCCGATGGCGGCCTCGCGCGCGCCGTCGATGAGCGAGGATTGCCTGTATCTCAACGTCTGGGCGCCGGCCGACGCGGCCGCGGGCGCGGCTGGACTGCCGGTGATGGTGTGGATCCACGGCGGCGGCTTCGTGGGCGGCAGCGGCGCCGACGCGCGTTGCGAAGGCGCGCACATGGCGGCCGAAGGCGTGCTGGTGGTGAGCTTCAACTACCGCTCGGGTCTGTTCGGGTTCCTCGCCCATCCGGAGCTCAGCCGCGAATCGCCCGAGGGCGTGTCGGGCAACTACGGCCTGCTGGACCAGTTGCAGGCCCTGCGCTGGGTGCGCGAGAACATCGCGGCCTTCGGCGGCGATCCGAAGCGCGTGACGGTGTTCGGAGTTTCCGCCGGTTCGGCCTCGATCTCGCTGCTGCTCAGCGCGCCGCTGGCCGAGGGGCTCTTTCAGCAGGCGATCATGCACAGCCCGGGCGCCGGCCGGCCGCTGGCCACGCTGGCCGACGCCGAACGCCTGGGCCTCGGCCTGGACGAGCGCATCGCCCCTTTGCGCGCGCTGTCCGCCGCCGAGGTGTTCGCGCTGACGTCCAGGTGTTCGCCCAAGGTGCGCGGCCTGACCACGCCGCGCGTGCTGCGCCCGATCTGCGACGGCTGGCTCATCCCCGAGGACGAGCGGCCGGCCTTCAAGGCGGGGCGCCTGCACGCGATGCCGGTCATCGTCGGTACCAATGCCGATGAGGGCACGCTGCTCACGGCGAGCTGGCCCGTCGACACCGTCGAGGCCTTGCGTCGCATGGTCGAGCAGAACTTCCCGGGCGCGGCAACGCAGGTGCTGGCCCTCTATCCGGCGCCGGTCGATGGCGACGCGCGTGCCGCCATCGCGCAGATCTTCGCCGACACCCAGTTCAACTACGGTGCCCGCCTGCTGACCCAGGCCATGAGCCGGCTCGAGCCGCGCACCTGGCGCTACCTGTTCACGCGCCGCCGGCCGGGTCAGCTCGACGGCCCGCACCATGGCGACGAGGCTGCCTACGTGTTCGGCAATCTGGCCGCCGGCCGCAGCATGCAGGCAGAAGCTTTCGACCACACCGACATGGCCGTCTCGCAGGCGATGCGTTCGGCCTGGGTGGCGTTCGCCCGCAGCGGCGATCCCAACGCGCCGGGCCTCGCGCCCTGGCCGGCCTGCGTGCCGGAAGAGGACGCCTTCATCGAGTTCGGCAGCGCGATCACCAGCGCAAGGGCCTGGCGCGGCGCGCAGCTCGATTTCCTGGACCAGTATTACTACGACCGGGGCTGAAGGCCATGCATGCCATTCCAGAGAACTTCAGCGTCGGCCTGGTCGGCTATGGCGAGGTCGGACGCATCCTGGCCGAGGACCTGCGCCAGCGCGGGACCCGGGTGCTGGCCTTCGACCTGCGCCAGCAGGGCGATGCGGCGATGGCGAGCCATGCCCGGACACATGGCGTGCAGCTGGCCGCCTCCCACGCCGCGCTGGCCGGCGCCGCCGACCTGGTCGTCTGCGCCGTGACCGCGAGCCAGGACCTGGCCGCCGCCGCCGCAGCGGCGCCGGGGTTGCGCGCCGGCTGCTGGTTCCTCGACTTCAATTCGGCTTCGCCGGGCGCCAAGACGCGTGCCGCCGGCCTGATCGATGCGGCCGGCGGACGCTACGTCGAAGGCGCGGTGATGACCTCGTTGCCGCCGTATCGCATCCGCGTGCCGCTGCTCCTGGGCGGGCCGCACGCGCGCCAACTGGAGCCGCTGCTGAATGCGCTGGGCTTCCAGGCCTCGGTCGTCTCGGAGACGCTGGGCGTGGCTTCCGCCACCAAGATGTGCCGCAGCATCATGATCAAGGGCCTGGAGGCCATGGTGATCGAGAGCTTCACCACGGCCCGCGCCTATGGCGTCGAAGACCAGGTGATCGCATCGCTGGCGGAAACCTTTCCGGCGATCGACTGGAACCGGCAGGGCGCCTATTTCTTCCAGCGGGTGATCCAGCACGGGCGCCGCCGCGCCGAGGAAGTGCGCGAGGTCGCGCAAACCGTGCGCGAGGCCGGCCTGGAACCCTGGTCTTCGACCGGCACGGCGCAGAGGCAGGACTGGATGGCCGACCTGGCGGACCAGGGTCTGTTCGGCGACAAGGCGGCGCCGCGCAGCGATTGGCGGGTCGAAGCCGACCGGATCCTGGGGTGCGTCAGCAAGCCGAAATCATGAGCCCCCGCCCGGCCGCTCCGAAGGGGGCTCGCACCGCAGTGCGAAGCACGGAGGTTGCCGTATGAGTCCATCCGCAACCCTCTTCGCCGCCGCCATCGGACTGCCGCTGGCGCTCCTGCTGGCCTGCGCCTGGAGCGAACTGCGCCAGCGCATGCCGAGCGTGTTCGTGCTGGCTCCGCTGCCCGCGCTGGCGGCTGCATTGTTCG
>DASXKG010000669.1:0-2325 GCA_036496965.1 Variovorax sp. | reverse complement strand
GCCCGCTCCACCCACGCAGCAACCATGCAGCAACAGCGGCAGCACGCCGAGGCGCCATGATCATCGTCCACCACCTGAACAACTCGCGCTCGCAGCGCATCCTCTGGCTGCTCGAGGAGCTCGAGCAGCCCTACGAGATCGTTCGCTACCAGCGCGATCCGCAGACGATGCTGGCGCCCGCCGCGTTGCGCTCGGTGCATCCGCTGGGCAAGTCACCGGTGGTGACCACCGATGACGGCCTGACGCTGGCCGAATCCGGCGCGATCATCGAGACGCTGATCGAGCGCTACGGCCACGGCCGGCTGGCGCCGCCGGCCGGCACGCCCGAAGCCGTTCGCTATCGCTACTGGATGCACTATGCGGAAGGATCGGCCATGCCGCCGCTGCTGCTGAAGCTGATCTTCGACCGGATCGAGAAAACCAGGATGCCCTTCTTCGCCAAGCCGATCGCCCGGTCGATCGCCGAAAAGGCCAAGGCCGGTTTCGTCACGCCGAACATCACCACGCACCTGAACTTCATGGAAGGCGAACTCGCCAGGAGCGAATGGTTCGCCGGCCCGGATTTCAGCGGCGCCGACATCCAGATGAGCTTTCCGGTCGAGGCGGCCCGATCGCGCGCCGGCCTGGATGCCTCGCGGCCGAAATTGACGGCCTACCTGGCGCGCATCCATGCCCGCCCGGCCTACCAGCGCGCAGTGGCGCGCGGCGGCCCCTACGCATTGCAGAAATGAAAGGGATGCGTCAGTTCGGCCAGACGTAGAGCAGCGCCACGGTCATCGTGAGGTAGCGGGCGAACTTGCCGAGCGCCATGTAGCACACGCAGGGCCAGAAGGGCAGCCGGAGCCAGCCGGCGACGGCGCACAGCGGATCGCCCACGACCGGCAACCAGCTCACCAGGCAGGCCTTGGGGCCGAGACGCTGGAGCCAGCCGAGCACGCGCAGGTGCTGCTTCGAGTTCGCGTATCTGTCGGCGACCTTGTGCGCGCCATAGCCCATCCACCAGTCGACCGCGCCACCCAGCGTGTTGCCGATCGTCGCGACCGAGATGGCCGGCCAGAACATGCCGGGGTTGAGCTTGAGCAGGCCGAAGAGGATGGGCTCGGAACCCAGCGGCAGCAGCGTGGCCGAGACGAAGGCGGAAACGAAGAGGGTCGTGAGCCCGTAGTGCGGCAGCGCGAGAAGCGCGAGCAGAGAGTCCAGCCAGGCCTGCATGTGCGCGCAGTATAGGGAGGCCTCCGAGCTGCTGTCGCCATGGCGCGCGTCCGGTGCAAATCGTTTCAGCGGCGGAGCCCCGGCGCCGCTACAATCGTGCCTCATTTTTCAGCACTGGCGCGCGCCGACCTTCCTCCATGACCTTGCAGATCGGCCACATCGCGCTCGCGAACAAGCTGTTCGTCGCGCCCATGGCGGGCGTCACGGACCGGCCGTTCCGAATGCTGTGCCGCGAACTCGGCGCGGGCTATGCGGTCAGCGAGATGGTCACTTCGCGCAAGGAGCTCTGGGGCACGCTCAAGACCTCGCGGCGCGCCAACCATGACGGTGAGCCCGGCCCCATTTCGGTGCAGATCGCAGGTACCGACGCGGCCATGATGGCCGAGGCGGCGAGCTACAACATCGACCGCGGCGCACAGATCATCGACATCAACATGGGCTGCCCGGCCAAGAAGGTCTGCAACAAGTGGGCCGGCTCGGCGCTGATGCGCGACGAGCCGCTGGCCGCCGAGATCGTCGACGCCGTGGTGCGCGCTGCTGCACCGCACAACGTGCCGGTCACGCTGAAGATGCGCACCGGATGGAGCGCCGACCATCGCAATGCGGTGCGGCTGGCGCAGCGCTTCGAGCAAGCCGGTGTGCAGATGCTCACGGTGCACGGCCGCACGCGCGAGCAAGGCTACAAGGGCCAGGCGGAGTACGACACCATCGCCGCGGTGAAGGCCGCGGTGCGCATTCCGGTGGTGGCCAACGGCGACATCGCATCGCCCGAGAAGGCGCGCGCGGTGCTCGCGGCGACCGGCGCCGACGCGATCATGGTCGGGCGCGCAGCGCAAGGACGGCCGTGGATCTTCCGCGAGATCGGCCACTTCCTGGCGACCGGCACGCACCTGGCGCCGCCGCTGGTGGCCGAAGTGCGGCGCCTCCTGCTCGAGCATCTCGAGCAGCACTACGCGCTCTACGGCGCCTACAGCGGCGTGCGTACGGCGCGCAAGCACATCGGCTGGTATGTGCGCAGCTTGCCGGACGGCGAGGCGTTTCGCGGCGCGATGAATGCCATCGAGGACTGCGAGGCGCAACTGCGCGCCGTGGCTGCGTTCTTCGACGCGCTGG
>DASXKG010000668.1:0-13235 GCA_036496965.1 Variovorax sp. | reverse complement strand
CCCCCGAGGGGGCCGCAGGCCGCCTTGGGGCGGCCCGGCGCCGGCCTAAAATCAGCCCATGTCCCTCGAAGCCCTCGATTTCCGCGGTCAGCCGGCGCTGCGCGTGGCCTTGCCGGGCGGCGACAGCTGCACCGTGGCCCTGCACGGCGCCCAATTGCTGTCCTGGATCACCGCCGACGGCCTGGAGCGGCTCTACCTCAGCCCCGGCGCGCGTTTCGATGGCCGCAGTGCGATCCGCGGCGGCGTGCCGATCTGCTGGCCGCAGTTCAACCAGCGCGGACCGCTGCCCAAGCACGGATTCGCGCGCAACCTTCCCTGGCGGCTCGACGGGCCGGACAGCGGGCAGGCGCCCGGCAGCCTGACGCTGGCGCTCGTCTCCGACGCCGCCACCCGCGCCATCTGGCCGCACGATTTCCAGGCGCGCCTGGCACTGACGCTGGCGCCGGATGCGCTGCGCATCGCGCTCACGATCGACAACAGCGGCGACGCCCCGTGGCCCTTCACCGCCGCGCTGCACAGCTACCTGCGGGTGGACGACGTGTCGGCGGTGCGCCTCGAAGGCCTGCAGGGGGCCCCACGCTGGGATTCTCTGCGCGACCTGCGCAGCGTCGAATCAGCATCCACGCCGGTCTTCGGCAATGAATTCGACAGCGTCTATGGCGCGCCCGCGGCCCCGCTCAGGCTGGTGCAGCCGTCCGCAACGCTGGCCATCTCGGCCAGCGCCAGCTGTACCGAAACCGTGGTCTGGAATCCCGGCCCGGTGCTGGCCGCCAAGCTCGACGACATGCCCGACGACGGCTGGCGCCACATGCTGTGCGTCGAAGCGGCGTGCATCGACGCGCCCGTTCTGCTGGCGCCCGGCGCCCAGTGGCAGGCCTGGCAGAACCTGACCGTTCTCTGATCCCCGAAAAAGCGCTTCCCATGCTCGCCAAACGCATCATTCCCTGCCTCGACGTGACCGGCGGCCGCGTGGTCAAGGGCGTCAACTTCGTCGAACTGCGCGACGCCGGCGATCCGGTGGAGATCGCGGCGCGCTACAACGCCCAGGGCGCCGACGAGCTGACCTTCCTGGATATCACGGCCACCAGCGACGGCCGCGACCTGATCCTGCCGATCATCGAAGCGGTGGCTTCGCAGGTCTTCATTCCGCTGACCGTCGGCGGCGGCGTGCGCACGGTCGCCGACGTGCGGCGGCTGCTCAATGCGGGCGCCGACAAGACCAGCTTCAATTCCGCGGCGATCGCCAATCCGCAGGTGATCGAAGACGCGTCGCGCAAATACGGCGCGCAATGCATCGTGGTGGCCATCGACGCCAAGCGGCGCACTGCTGAAGACGCGGCGCGCCCGAGCGCGGACGGCAAGCCCGCGGGCCCGGGCTGGGACGTCTACAGCCACGGCGGCCGCAAGAACACGGGGCTGGACGCGGTGCGCTGGGCCGCCGAGATGGCCCGGCGCGGCGCCGGCGAGATCCTGCTCACCAGCATGGACCGCGACGGCACCAAGAGCGGCTTCGACCTCGAACTCACCCGCGCGGTGAGCGACGCGGTGAGCGTGCCGGTGATCGCCTCCGGCGGCGTCGGCAGCCTGGAGCATCTGGCCGACGGCATCCAGCAGGGCGGTGCTGATGCGGTGCTGGCCGCCAGCATCTTCCACTACGGCGAGTTCACGGTCGGGGAGGCCAAGGCCCGGATGGCCGCACGAGGCATCCCGGTGCGGCTATGACCGACAATGCCGCGATGAACTGGCTCGATGAAGTGAAATGGGACGCGAACGGCCTGGTGCCGGTGATCGCGCAGGAAGTCGGCAGCAAGGACGTGGTCATGTTCGCCTGGATGAACCGCGAGGCGCTGGCCCGGACCGCCGAGACCGGCCGGGCCGTCTACTACAGCCGCTCGCGCGCCAAGCTTTGGCTGAAAGGCGAGGAATCCGGCCACTTCCAGCGGGTGCACGAGATCCGCATCGATTGCGACAAGGACGTGGTGCTGCTGCAGATCACGCAACTCGGCCACGAGCCCGGCATCGCCTGCCACACCGGCCGGCACAGCTGCTTCTTCAGCAAATTCGAGGACGGGAGCTGGACCGTCACCGAGCCGGTCTTGAAAGACCCCGCAACGATCTACACCTCCTCGCCAAGATGAGCAGCAGCCCCGATTCGAATTCGCAGGACGCGCTGGCACGCCTGGCCGCCATCATCGAAAGCCGGCTGCCCGCGCGCGGCGGCGATCCCGCCGCCAGCTACGTCGCCCGTCTGCTGGAGCGCGGCCCGGACGCCTTTCTCAAGAAGATCGGCGAGGAAGCCACCGAAGTGGTGATGGCCGCCAAGGATGCCGAGCACGGCGGCGACCGCGCCAAGGTGGTGAGCGAAGTGGCCGACCTGTGGTTTCATTGCATGGTGGCGCTCGCGCACTACGGGCTCGCGCCGCGCGACGTGCTGGCCGAGCTCGAGCGCCGCGAGGGCACCAGCGGCATCGAGGAAAAGGCCCTGCGCAAGGCGCAGCAGCGCGAAAGATCCGATGACTGAAGGAGCCTCCCCATGAGCCAGGACATCGTCACCGTCGAACCCGACAACTCCCTCAAGACCTGGGGCTGGGTCAGCTACATCCTGCACCTGGTGGTGGCGGTGGGTGCGGTGCTGCCCGGCGCGCAAGCCACCATCGGGCTGCTGCTGATCGCCCTGGTGATCGACCTGATCAAGCGCCAGGACGCAGCCGGCACCTGGCAGGCCTCGCATTTCAGCTGGCGCATCCGCTCGGTGCTGTGGGCGGGGGTGCTGTACATACTCACCTCCTGGCTCTGGCTGCTGTTCCTGGTTCCCGGCTGGATCGCCTGGGGCCTCATTTCGCTCTGGTTCCTCTATCGCATCGTCAAGGGCATGCTGCGCATGAGTGCTGGTCGCTCCATGGAAGACTGAACATGTCCGCTGACCCCCATTGCATCTTCTGCAAGATCGTCGCTGGCCAGATTCCCTCGCGCCAGCTCTACGAGGACGACGAACTGGTCGCCTTCCACGACATCGCGCCCTGGGCGCCGGTGCACTTCATGATCGTGCCCAAGAGGCACATCGCCTCGATGGCGCAACTCGCGCCCGACGACGCCGCGCTCATTGGCCGGATCATGACGCTGGCGCCCAAGCTGGCACTCGAGGCCGGCTGCCGCCCGTACCCTCAGGGCGGCTATCGGGTGGTGGTGAACACCGGCGCCGAGGGTGGCCAGGAAGTTCACCACCTGCATGTGCATGTCATGGGCGGGCCCAGACCCTGGGCGCGGGATATCCTTCCCCCCGGACGGCCCTTGCGGGGCGACTAAAATCCGCCTCATTCTTCAGGAGTAATCCATGGGTTCACTTTCCATCTGGCACTGGCTGATCGTGCTGCTCGTCGTCGTGATGATCTTCGGCACCAAGAAGCTGCGCAACATGGGCTCGGACCTCGGCGGCGCAGTCAAGGGCTTCAAGGACGGCATGCGCGAGGGTTCGACCTCCGACGCTCCCCCGGCACCGAATCCCCAGGTGAGCGCGAACAGCAGCAGCGCCGACAAGTCGACGATCGACGTCGAAGCGCGTCAGAAGTCCTGAGCCCGATCATTCCGTGATCGACCTCGGGATATCGAAGCTGGCCATGATCGGCGCGGTGGCGCTGATCGTGATCGGGCCGGAGAAGTTGCCGCGCGTGGCGCGCACCGTCGGCACCCTGCTGGGCCGGGCGCAGCGCTACGTCAACGACGTCAAGGCCGAGGTCAACCGCTCGATGGACCTGGACGAATTCCGTTCCATGAAGGATTCGGTCCAGGAGGCCGCGCGCGAGGTCGAGCAAAGCATCCGCGCCGGCGCCAGCGATCTCGAGAAGGAGTTCTCCGGCAGCGGCGAGACGCTTTCCGCGCTGGCCGGGCCCGATCCCGAGCCCAGCTTTCCCCAATACAAGCACCCGGGCAAGAACTGGCGCCTGAAGCAGGGCGCCACGCCCCAGTGGTACAAGGCGCGCAACGGCGTGCGCACCAAGGCGCTGTCGGGCGCGGCGCGCGTGGCCCGCTACCGTCCTCACAAAATCAACTAGCCGCGTCGGACATCCCGGTGCCGCACCGAGCGCGCGCCGGTCTTCCCATTGCGGCGCCCCCACATGGCCGACCCCACCGACAAGAACAAAGAAGACGAGCTGGCCGGTACCGAGCAGCCTTTTGTCCAGCACCTGATGGAGCTGCGCGATCGCCTGCTCTACTGCTGCTACGGGCTGGCGGTCGCGTGCGTGCTGCTGGCCATCTGGCCCGGGCCCAGCGGACTCATCGACTTCATCGCCATACCCATCCGCGCCCACATGCCCCCGGATGCGAAACTGATCGCGATCGGGGTGTTCTCGCCCTTCTTCGTGCCGCTCAAGGTGCTGGCCATGGCCTCGGTGCTGCTGGCGCTGCCCTGGCTCATGTACCAGATCTGGATGTTCGTGGCGCCCGGCCTGTACAGCCACGAGAAGCGCTTCGCCTTGCCGCTGATCTTCTTCGGCAGCGTGCTGGCCTACTGCGGAATCGCCTTCGTCCAGTTCTTCGTGCTGGACAAGATGTTCACCTTCATCCAGAAATTCACGCCGCCCTCGGTGGCGGCCACGCCCGACATCTCCTCCTACGTGGAGGCGATCCTGTCGCTCTACATCGCCTTCGGCGCGGCCTTCCAGGTGCCGATCATCGTGATGCTGCTGGTGCGCTTCGAGCTGGTCACGATCGAGAAGCTGCGCTCGTTCCGCGGCTATTTCATCGTCGTGGCCTTCGTGGTGGCGGCCGTGCTGACGCCGCCCGACGTGGTGTCGCAACTGGCGCTGGCGATCCCGATGCTGCTGCTCTACGAGATCGGCATCATCGGCGCGCGCTACTTCGCCAAGTACACCAAGGCGCCCGAAGAAAGCCCGGATTCCGCCGGAAGCTGAAAGCTCGGGCCGGGATCAGGCCGGCGCCGGGCCGCCCCAAGGCGGCCTGCGGCCCCCTCGGGGGGCAGCGACCCACACGAAGTGGGGGAGCGTGGGGGCCAAGTTAACCTATTCGGTCTCGCTCGGCATGCGCCGGACCGTCGCCTTGGGCCGCAGGCCGGGGGTCACGTCGAGCTCCAGCTTGTCGCTGCCGCGCTGCAGCGCGAAGCGCGTCGCCTGGCCCGGCTTCAGGCTGGACACGGCGCCCAGGAGTTCCTGCACGTTGGCGACGTTCTTCTCGCCGACCCCGGTGATCACGTCGCCGGGCCGCACACCGGCCTTGGCGGCCGGGCCGTTCTGCAGCACGCCCGTGATGATCACGCCGACGTTGGCTTTCACGCCGAAGGTTTCCGCCAGCTCGGGCGAGAGATCGTTGGGCTCCACGCCGATCCAGCCGCGCGTCACCTTGCCTGCCTTCACGATGTCTTGCAGGACCTGCTTGGCGGTCGACACCGGGATCGCGAAGCCGATGCCCATGCTGCCGCCCGAGCGTGAAAAGATGGCGGTGTTGATGCCTTCGAGGTTGCCGTCGACGTCGATCAGCGCGCCGCCCGAATTGCCGGGATTGATGGCCGCATCGGTCTGGATGAAGTTCTCGAAGGTGTTGATGCCGAGCTGATTGCGCCCGAGCGCGGAGACGATGCCGCTGGTGACGGTCTGGCCCACGCCGAAGGGATTGCCGATCGCCAGCACCTGGTCACCGACTTCCAGCCGGTCGGAGTCGCCCAGCACGATCACCGGCAGCTTGTCGAGTTCGATCTTGAGCACCGCCAGGTCGGTGTCCGGGTCGGTGCCGATCACCTTGCCGCGCGCATGCCGGCCGTCGTTGAGCGAGACGTCGATCTCGTCCGCGCCCTCGACGACGTGGTTGTTGGTGAGGATATAGCCGTCGGGACTGACGATGACGCCGCTGCCCAGGCCGACCTGCGGCTGGTTGCCCTGGTCGCCGAAGAAGAACCGGAACCAGGGGTCGTTGCTGCGCGGCATCGGCTGCGCGGCTTTGCTGATGTTGATGCTGACCACGGCGGGCGCCGCCTTCTTGGCGGCAGCGCTCAGGCTGCCCACCGGCGCGGCCGCGGCCGGCGCGCGCGGGGCCTCCAGCACCGAGACCACGCCACCCAGGGAGGCGCGCCGGTTGAGCCACTCGGGCTTGAGGGTGGCGACGACGAAATATGCTGCCAGCAGGACGGTGACGGCTTGGGCAAACAGCAGCCAGGTGCGTTTCATGAATGAGGAGGCGGTGCGAAGTGGGCGGCGCGCTGCGCCAGGACATGGATTGTCCCTCAACGAATAGGGGCGGAGGATTTCCGGGCGGCAGGCGCCACAATGGCGCGATGAGCACGACCCGCCACGAACTTCTGCACGCGTTCGACCTGCTGCTCGCCCCCGAGCGCTTCAAGGACTACGGGCCGAACGGCCTGCAGGTCGAAGGCCGCACGACGGTGCGCAAGATCGTCTCCGGCGTGACCGCCAGCCGGGCGCTGATCGAGGCCGCCATCCATGCCGAGGCCGATGCCATCTTCGTGCACCACGGCCTGTTCTGGCGCGGCCAGGATGCCAGGGTGACCGGCTGGATGCGGCAGCGCCTCGGCCTGCTGCTGGGCGACGACGTCAACCTGTTCGCCTACCACCTGCCGCTCGATGCCCATCCCGAACTCGGTAACAACGCGCAGCTCGGCCTGCGCCTGGGGCTGGTCGCGCATGCCGGATCGGCGGGCCGTTTCGGCGAGCAGGAACTGGGTTTTCTCGGTGCCCGTGAAGCGGACGAGGGCTTCGCCAGCGCGCGGGCGCTGGCCGAGCATGTCGAGAAGAAGCTCGGCCGGAAGGTCACATGGGTGGACGCGCCCGGGCGCCCGATCCGCCAGGTCGCCTGGTGCACCGGCGGCGCACAAGGTTTTTTCGAAGCCGCCATCGCTGCCGGTGCCGACGCCTTCATCACCGGTGAAATATCCGAACCGCAGGCGCACTGCGCGCGCGAGATGGGCGTGGCCTTTCTCGCCTGCGGCCACCATGCCACCGAGCGCTATGGGGCGCCGGCCGTCGCCGCCCATGTGGCGGCCCAGCTCGGCCTGGCGCACGAGTTCATCGACATCGACAATCCGGCGTGAAGACCCAGAGCTGCTCAGCGATCGCGGTCACCCTCGGCGATCCCGCGGGCATCGGACCCGAGATCATCGCCAAGGCGTTCCGCGACGCACCGGATGCCATGCGCGGCGCCTTCGTCGCCGGCGACGTCGGCATCGTGCGCGGCGCGGCCCGGGCGCTGGCCGAACCCGGCCGACCGGTGCTCCCGGTCGCCGAGATCGAGTCGCCCGCAGACGTCGACGCGCTGCCCCCGCGTTGCATTCCCGTGCTGCAGGTCATCCGGCCGCCCGAAGCGCCGATCGTGCCCGGCCGGATCAGCGCCGTGGCCGGGCGCATCGCCGGCGAATGCGTGACCTGGGCAGCGCGCGCGGCGCTCGCCGGCGAGATCGCCGCGATCGTCACGGCACCCCTGCACAAGGAGGCACTCGCGGCTGCCGGGTATGCCTTTCCCGGCCATACCGAGCTGCTGCAATCCGAAGCGGCAGCCTTTCTGGGCCGGCCGGTTTCCGAAGTGCCGGTGCGCATGATGCTGGCCAACGACGAATTGCGCACGGTCCTGGTGAGCATCCACATGTCGCTGCGCCAGGCGATCGAAGCGGTGAGCGTCGACGCCGTGCTGGAGACCCTGCGTATTGCGCACCGGGCGCTGTCGGCGCTGCTCGGGCGCGTGCCGCGCATCGGTGTCGCCGGGCTCAATCCGCATGCGGGGGAGGGCGGCCTGTTCGGCACCGAGGAGCGCGACGTCATCGTGCCGGCCATCGAAGCGGCGCGCGCCGAAGGCATCGATGCCGACGGCCCTCATGCGCCTGATACCGTCTTCATGCGCGCCCGCGCGAAGGGCAGTGCGGCAGCGGGCGAGTTCGATGCCGTGATCGCGATGTACCACGACCAGGGCCTGATCCCGGTCAAGTACCTGGGCGTGGAGAAAGGCGTGAACGTGACCCTGGGCCTGCCGCTGGTGCGCACCAGCCCCGATCACGGCACCGCGTTCGACATCGCGGGCAGCGGCCGCGCCGACGCGTCGAGCCTGATCGAGGCGGCGCGCATGGCGCGCTCGCTGGCGGGTGTGCTCAGGCCGGCGCCGGGCCGCTCCCAAGGCGGCCTGGGCCCCCTCGGGGGGCAGCGACACACGAAGTGAGGAGCGTGGGGGCTTTCAGGGCCGCTTGAGGCTGTCGCGGATCTCGCGCAGCAGCATGACGTCCTCGGGCGGCGGCGGCGGTTCGGTCGGCGGCGGCGCGTCCTCGATGGCCGCGCGCAGCTTGTTGATCTGCTTGACCATGAGAAAGATGATGAAGGCCAGGATCACGAAGTTGACCGCGACGGTGATGAAGCTGCCGTAGGCCAGCACCGGTGCACCGGACTTCTTGAGATCGGCCAGCGTGTCGGGCACCCCGGCCGGCGTGTGCCCGAGCACGACATACAGATTCGAGAAGTCGAGCTTGCCGAAGATCGCGCCGACGATCGGCATGATGATGTCGCTCACCAGCGAATCGACGATCTTGCCGAAGGCCGCGCCAATGATCACGCCGACCGCGAGGTCGATCACGTTGCCCTTGACGGCGAACTGGCGAAACTCCTTCAAAAAGCTCATGGGGGCTACCTCTTGCGCGGGTTGAACGAATCGTCGGCAGTATAGGCGCCGCTGCAGGGTCCGAAAGGCGGCCGAAGCCTTGCGTGCCGGGCCTGTGTCGCGTTGAAGTCGCCTCTTACGCTCCGCTACAATCGTTGGTTGACCCAAGTCCCCTAGCGAAGAAGATTGAGGATCCCAATGAGTGACCGTCCTGCGAGTCCCGCGACCCCCGCGAGCACCGTGAGCACCGCCGGCAGCCCCCGAATCGACAAGAGCAAGCGGACATGGTTGATCGCTTCCGGTTGTGCGGGTGCAGTGGGCGGCGTGGCGGTGGCCGTTCCGTTCGTGAGTTCCTTCGAGCCTTCCGAAAGAGCCAAGGCCGCGGGTGCACCGGTCGAGGCCGACATCAGCGGCCTGCAAGTCGGCCAGAAGATGACGGTCGAATGGCGCGGCAAGCCGGTCTGGATCCTCAAGCGCTCGGCCGAGCAGGTGGCCGAACTGCCCAAGAACGACCCCTTGCTCGCCGACCCCCAGTCCAAGCGCAATCCGGACGAGTTCACGCCTGCCTACGCGCTCAACGAGCACCGCTCGATCAAGCCCGAGATCCTGGTCGTTGTGGGCATCTGCACGCACCTGGGCTGCTCGCCGTCGGACCGCTTCCAGGCCGGCCCCCAGCCCTCGCTGCCGGACAACTGGCCGGGCGGCTTCCTCTGCCCCTGCCATGGTTCGACCTTCGACCTCGCGGCCCGCGTCTACAAGAACAAGCCCGCGCCCGACAACCTCCCGGTGCCCCCTCACATGTACCTCTCCGACACGCGCATCCTGATCGGCGACGACTCGAAGAAGGCCTGAGGAGAAGCACATGGCTGAATTCCACGAAATCTCCCCCAACGCGCCGGCCAACGAGAAACTGCTCAACTGGGTCGACAACCGCTTCCCGCTGACGAAGCTCTGGAACGACCAGTGGGGCCAGTACTACGCGCCGAAGAACTTCAACTTCTGGTACATCTTCGGCGTGCTCGCGACGCTGGTCCTGGTGATCCAGATCGTCACCGGCATCTTCCTGGTGATGCACTACAAGCCCGATGCGACGCAGGCTTTCGCGTCGGTCGAGTACATCATGCGCGACGTGCCCTGGGGCTGGCTGATCCGCTACATGCACTCCACCGGTGCCTCGGCCTTCTTCATCGTGATCTACCTGCACATGTTCCGCGGGCTCATCTACGGCAGCTACCGCAAGCCGCGCGAACTGGTCTGGGTCTTCGGCTGCGCGATCTTCCTGTGCCTGATGGCCGAGGCCTTCATGGGCTACCTGCTGCCCTGGGGCCAGATGAGCTACTGGGGCGCCCAGGTGATCGTGAACCTGTTCTCCGCGATCCCCTTCGTCGGTCCTGACCTCTCGCTCCTGATCCGTGGCGACTACGTGGTGAGCGATGCCACGCTCAACCGCTTCTTCAGTTTCCACGTGATCGCGGTGCCGCTGGTGCTGCTGGGTCTGGTCGTGGCGCACCTGATCGCGCTGCACGAAGTGGGCTCGAACAACCCGGACGGCATCGAGATCAAGGCCAACCGAGGCCCGGACGGCCATCCGGTGGACGGCATCCCGTCGCATCCCTTCTACACCGTGCACGACATCTTCGGCGTGGTGGTGTTCCTCACGATCTTCTCGGCGGTGATCTTCTTCGCCCCCGAGGCAGGCGGCTATTTCCTCGAATACAACAACTTCATACCGGCCGATTCGCTGAAGACGCCGAACCACATCGCGCCGGTGTGGTATTTCACGCCCTTTTATTCAATGCTGCGCGCCATCACCAGCGACATGATGTATCCGCTCATTGCATGCGTCGTCGGCGCGGCCTCGTTCGGCGTCTGGAAGACGCGCGTGCCCTCGATCTTCAAGGGCCTGATCGCGATCGTGGCGATCGCGGTCGTCGCGATGATGCTGTCGATCGATGCCAAGTTCTGGGGCGTGATGGTGATGGGCGGCGCGGTCATCATCCTGTTCTTCCTGCCCTGGCTGGATCACAGTCCGGTCAAATCCATCCGCTACCGTCCAGGCTGGCACAAGTACCTGTACGGCCTCTTCGTGTTCGCTTTCCTGATCCTCGGCTACCTGGGCATCCAGCCGCCGGGCGTCTGGGGCCAGGTCGCGGGGCAGGATCTGGCGCAGCGTGTGTCGCAGCTCTTCACGCTGGGCTACTTCGCCTTCTTCCTGCTCATGCCCTGGTGGAGCCGCCTCGGCGAATTCAAGCCGGTCCCCGCGCGCGTGGTCTTCGCAGCGCACTGACCGGAGAGCACAAGAATGAAGAAACTGATCCTCACGTTCATCGCTGCGTTCGGCTTCATGGCGGGCGCGCACGCCCAGGAAGCCGGCATTCCCTGGGACAAGGCGCCGAACAAGACCAACGACCTGGCTTCGCTGCAAAACGGCGCCAAGCTGTTCGTCAACTACTGCCTGAACTGCCACTCGGCCGCCTTCATGCGCTACAACCGGCTCGAGGACCTCGGCATCACGGAGCAGCAGATCAAGGACAACCTCCTGTTCCCGACCGACAAGGTCGGCGAGACCATGAAGGTGAATATCGACCCGCGCCAGGCCAAGGAATGGTTCGGCACGGTGCCACCCGACCTGACGCTCGTCGCGCGCTCGCGCGCCGGCCACGGCGGCACCGGTGCCGACTACCTCTATACCTACCTGCGCACCTTCTACCGCGACGACACCAAGGCCACCGGCTGGAACAACCTGGCCTTCCCGAGCGTGGCGATGCCGCATGTGCTGTGGGAATTGCAGGGTGAGCGCCGTCCGATCTACGAGAAGATGGAAGTCCACGGCCAGGAAGAAGAAGTCTTCAAGGGCTGGGAGCAGATCAAGCCCGGCACCATGACGCCGCTGCAATACGACGAGGCAGTGGGTGATCTCGTGAACTACCTGCAATGGATGGCCGAGCCTGTGCAGAACACGCGCATTCGCGTCGGCGTCTGGGTGTTGCTGTTTCTCGTCATGGCCGTTTTCTTCACGTGGCGTCTCAATGCCGCCTACTGGAAAGACGTGAAGTAGTCGATGTGAGCGAGATCGCGGGGCCCGTCTCGGCGGGCTCGCGTTTTCCTGGAGTGGGTTGCCAAGAGGGCAGGCCCACTCCTTTTGATTTTTAGGAGCCTTTCGCCATGATGGTCTTGTATTCCGGAACGACCTGTCCCTTTTCCCACCGCTGCCGTTTCGTCCTGTTCGAGAAGGGCATGGACTTCGAGATCCGCGACGTCGATCTCTACAACAAGCCCGAAGACATCAATGTGATGAACCCGTACGGCCAGGTGCCGATCCTGGTCGAGCGCGACCTGATCCTGTACGAGTCGAACATCATCAACGAGTACATCGACGAGCGCTTTCCGCATCCCCAGCTGATGCCCGGCGATCCGGTCGATCGCGCGCGTGTTCGCCTGTTCCTGCTCAATTTCGAGAAGGAGCTCTTCGTGCATGTATCGACGCTCGAGAACCGCACCACCAAGGGCAACGAGAAGGCGCTCGAGAAGGCGCGCTCGCACATCCGCGACCGGCTCACGCAGCTGGCGCCCGTGTTCCTCAAGAACAAGTACATGCTGGGCGACAATTTCTCGATGCTCGACGTGGCGATCGCGCCGCTGCTGTGGCGGCTCGACTACTACGGCATCGACCTGAGCAAGAATGCGGCCCCGCTCTTGAAGTACGCCGAGCGCATCTTCTCGCGCCCGGCCTACATCGAGGCGCTGACGCCGTCCGAGAAAGTCATGCGCAAGTGAGTTGCCGGCGCCGCTGCTGCTGATCATGATCAACGCGCTCGAATCGTCCTCGACCCGCCCGTACCTGATTCGGGCGCTGTACGAATGGTGCACTGACAACGGCTTCACGCCGTATGTTGCGGTGCAGGTCGACGACAGCGTCCAGGTGCCGCGCGAGTACGTCAAGAACGGCGAAATCGTGCTGAACATCAGCTTCGACGCCACCAGCTCCCTCAAGCTGGGCAATGACTTCATCGAGTTCAAGGCCCGCTTCGCCGGCACGGCGCGCGAGATCAGCGTTCCGGTGGGCCGGGTGATCGCGATCTATGCGCGCGAGAACGGCCAGGGCATGGCTTTTCCCGCGCCCGCACCCGCGCCGGCACACGGCGAGGGCCAGGCGGCTGCGCCCGGGACCAGTTCTTCGACGGCACTCGCCACCCGCACCCCGCTGCGCGACGCGTCTCGGGGCACGGAGGGCGACCCAGGCAAGGTGGTTCATCTGGTGCCGGGCGAGGGTGCCGAGGAGTCCGCCGGATCATCCTCTGCGCCGACCGACCCTGGCGAGGATCCGCCGCGCCCGCCTGCGGGGGGCGCCGCGCGCCCTTCGCTCAAGCGGATCAAATAAAATCCAATTCCCGCCGCTTTAGCTCAGTTGGCAGAGCAACCGCCTTGTAAGCGGTAGGTCGTCAGTTCGATTCCGACAAGCGGCACCAGGTCATTGTTTCCTGAGATGTCTCAGAGCCTCAAAACCCGCTCGCTTCATTGGCGAAGCGGGTTTTTGTTTGCTCCCCGAAGTGCCACGAAGTAGCATCCGCATCCATGAGAAATGCCAGCATTTTTGTTGGTGTCTCGGAAAACGCGGAATCCAGCTA
>DASXKG010000667.1:0-10745 GCA_036496965.1 Variovorax sp. | reverse complement strand
CCATCAGGCGGCCGTCGCGCGAGTCGGGCTCGTAGGGCGCCTGGATGTCGGCGGCGGCCTGGATCAGCTCGCGCAGCAGCGCCGAGATGCCGACCGCCTGCGAATGCGCCGGCAGCTGCGGCGCGGCATCGGGCCGCACATAGACGCTGCGCATGTGGACCACGCCGACGCACCGGATCCAGTGCGCGCAGCCGGCCGGCATCCAGATGGCGCGCGTCGGCGGCACGATCCACTGGCCACCCTCGACGGCCACCACCATCACGCCATGGACAGCGTAGATCAGCTGCCCCTTGCGGTGCGCATGGCGGCTGATCACCTGGCCGGCGGGATAGTCGGAGGCGCGGCACATCACCGGCATCGGGTTGCGGTCCGTTTCCGAGAGGGACTCGGGCGTGGGCATGGCGGCGGTGGCGGGAAGGGTGGCGGCCAAGGCAATGTCCGTTTCGCGAAGATCGCGGCCCGAACGGCGCGCGACAGTCTGACATCCTATCTCTAACATCGCACGCTCGTCCTTTCCCTGCGCCCTCCGGCTGCGCAACGCCAGACATGTCCGCCACCTCCCCTACCGCTGGCGCCTTCGCCGGCACTCCCGAGCGCTCCGGCGCCTCCTTCGGCGTGCTGGGCGCAATCAGCGCCTCGCACCTGATCAACGACATGATGCAGTCGCTGATCCTGGCGATCTACCCGATCCTGAAGGGCGACTTTCACCTGAGCTTCGGCCAGATCGGCCTGATCACGCTCACCTACCAGCTGACGGCTTCGCTGTTCCAGCCGCTGGTCGGCCTCTACACCGACCGCAAGCCGACGCCCTACTCGCTGCCGATCGGCATGGCGTTCACGCTGTCCGGCCTGCTGCTGCTCGCCTTCGCGCCGAGCTACGCGGTCGTGCTGCTGGCCGCGGCGCTGGTCGGCACCGGCTCGTCGATCTTCCATCCCGAGTCGTCCCGGGTCGCGCGCATGGCCTCGGGCGGCCGCCACGGCCTGGCGCAATCGCTGTTCCAGGTCGGCGGCAACACCGGCAGCGCACTGGGGCCGCTGGTGGCGGCGGCAGTGATCGTGCCCTTCGGGCAGCGCAGCGTCGCCTGGTTCGGCCTGGCCGCACTGCTCGGCATCGTGCTGCTGCTGCAGGTCAGCCGCTGGTACGCCGGCCATCACGCGGCCGCCAGCGCCCGTGCGGCGCGCCGGCCGGCGGCGGCGCCGCTGCCGCGCGGCAAGGTGATGGGCGCCATCGGCGTGCTGCTGCTCTTGATCTTCTCGAAGTACTTCTACATCGCGGGGATCAGCAGCTTCTATACCTTCTACCTGATCGACAAGTTCGGCCTCTCGGTACAAAGCGCGCAGTACCACCTGTTCGTGTTCCTGTTCGCCTCGGCGCTCGGCACGCTGGTCGGCGGTCCGGTGGGCGACCGCATCGGCCGCAAGCCGGTGATCTGGGTTTCGATCCTGGGCGTGGCGCCGTTCGCGCTGCTGCTGCCGCATGCGGACCTGTTCTGGACCACCACGCTGACGATCGTCATCGGGCTGGTGCTGTCCTCGGCTTTCTCGGCCATCCTGGTCTATGCGCAGGAACTGATTCCGGGCAAGGTCGGCATGGTGTCGGGGCTGTTCTTCGGCTTCGCCTTCGGCATGGGCGGCCTCGGCGCCGCGCTGCTCGGCCTGCTGGCCGACCACACCAGCATCGACCACGTCTATCGCGTCATCGCCTACCTGCCGCTCTTGGGCGTCGTGGCCGCGCTGCTGCCCAACGTCGAGCGGGCGCGCCGGCTCAGGGCGGCCTGAAGGGCCACGCCGACGAGAGCGCAACTTGCGCCCGCCTTCAGCGCGTCGGCCGCTCGGCGCGCACCTTGCCGAAATGGATCGCCAGATAGCAACCCAGCAACAGCGCGCCCAGCAGGAACAGCAGCGCGCTCGGGCCAGGATTGAGCGCCAGCGGATGCAGCCAGAGCAGAAAGAGGCCGGCCACCAGGTTGAGCAGGCCCCAGAGAAAGTTGACCAGCGCCGACGACTCACCGACGCCGCGCGGCGTGGCGAAGGGTGTCGGAAAGGCCGCGCCCTGCAGGCCCGCCACCAGATGCGGCACGCAATTGCACAGGAAGGCGCCGGCGAAGAAGTTGGCGATGTAGAGCGAGGGAGTCATGGTCGTCTGACGTGGATGAAAGGAATCGCCCCGAGGACGGGCGAGACGCATTGTGCCAAGCGCGGCCGATCATTTTTCGCACCGGCTGTCATCCGGTGTCGCTGCGGTGCGTTGTACGAATGGCCGAGTTGTTCGGCCGCTGTTCCACTTCCACCTTCTTCAGTTCGACATGAAACGCACTCTTCTCGCCCTCATCGCCGCCACCTTTGCATTGGCCGCCGGTTCGTCCTTCGCGCAGTCGCCCGCCGAACCCGCGGCGCCCGTCGCCAAGACCAAGCACAGCCACAAGCACAGCTCGCACAAGTCGGCATCCGCGCACAAGAAGAGCGCCAAGCCCACCGCTTAAGCAGAATCCGCAAGCCTTGACGAGCCCCCTGCACGGGGGCTTTTTTGTGCCCGCGCGGCACCAGCCTACTGCCGCGCGATTCCGTGCATTTGTGCGCAATTCACGGGATGGCACGGCCTGTAGTCCTTTCGGCCTCAGATGGGCTGTCACACAATCCCATCCACCTTTGGGACTCCATGGCATGGAACCACGCTCCCGTCTTCTCGAAACGCTCCGTCGCCTGCTCAGCGGGTTGCGACCCGCAGAGCGTGCCCGCCGAACCGAGCGTTCCGCGGGGCGCGTCGTGGCGTCGCGCGAGAGTGCGGCGATGATGCCGCCGCAGCCGCGCCAGGATCGACCGCTACCCGTTTCGCCTCCTGCGCCGGCAGTGGTCGCACCGCGGGTCGACATCGCCGTGCCAGCCCCGCCCGCACCCGTCGCAACCCCTGGGATCGCGGCCGCCGCGGCTGCCCCGGCAATGACCGCGGCCATGCCCGCACCGGCCAAGACCATGCGTTCGCTCGACGAGGTCCGGGCGGATCTCGCGCGCCTGCGCGAGAGCGCCAAGGAGCGGCATGCCGAGTTGCAGGCGCGCCGCGAGCTCAGCTTCGCGCCGACCGACTTCATGGAAATGGCCAAGCCGCACCCCCCGCACGAGCCGGAGCCCCCCGCCCAGCCGGCCGAGGAGCCGGACACCGGCTTCGCTGCCACGGCCTTCCTCGATTTCGGCACCGGCAAGGCACGCCCGCGCTGAGTTCGCCGAACCGGAGATCGGGCCGTTGCCGGACCGGCGAACGCCGGGGGTTTTCACTCGCGACGCCAGCTGCGCTTCGCGGGTAAAACAAGGCGCGCCGCATCGGCTCGTCTCACAGGAAACCCCCGCATGACCTCATCGCCCTGCCTGCGCCGGCGCCGCGCCGTGACCGTGACCCTGACCCTGGCGGCGACCGCGGCCATGGTGCTCGTTGCCGGACCCGCGGCCGCCGCCGATGGCACCTGGCCCACCCATCCGGTGCGTATCGTGGTGCCCTTCGCCCCCGGCGGCACCACCGACATCCTTGCGCGCGCCGTCGCGCCGGAACTCGCCAAGGCCTTCGGCCAGCAATTCATCGTCGACAACCGCCCCGGCGCCGGCGGCAACCTGGGCGCGGAGATCGTCGCCAAGGCGCCCAACGACGGCTATACCCTGCTCATGGGCACGGTCGGCACGCACGGCATCAACCGGGCGCTCTATCCCAAGCTGCCCTTCGATCCGATCAAGGACTTCGTGCCGATCACCATGGTGGCCGCGGTGCCCAACGTGATGGAAATGAACGCCGCCAAGGCCAAGGCGCTCGGCATCAACAATGTCGCCGACTTCATCAAGTACGCCAAGGCCAACCCCGGCAAGCTCAACATGGCATCCAGCGGCAGCGGCACCTCGATCCACCTGTCGGGCGAGCTCTTCAAGAGCATGACGGGCACCTTCATGATCCACATTCCGTACCGCGGATCCGGGCCGGCGCTGATGGACATGGTGAGCGGCAATGCCGACGTGATGTTCGACAACCTGCCGTCGTCGATTCAGCAGATCAAGGCCGGCACGCTGAAGGCGCTGGCCGTGACCAGTTCGCAGCGCTCGCCGGCGCTGCCGGACGTGCCGACGGTGGAAGAAGCCGGCGGCCCGGCGCTCAAGGGATTCGAGGCAAGTTCGTGGTTCGGACTGCTGGCGCCGGCCGGCACTTCGCCCGAGATCGTCAACCGCATCCAGCAGGAAGTCGCCAAGGCGCTGGCCACCCCCGCCCTGAAGGAAAAGATGCTGGCCCAGGGCGCGATCCCCAGCGGCAATTCACCCGCCGCGTTCGCCAAGTTCATCGCCGACGAACACGTCAAGTGGGCCAAGGTGGTCAAGACCTCCGGCGCGACAGTGGACTGACTACCGGCCGGCGCAGCCAGGCCTGTTGGTGAAACACCGCGGAACCGGCTTTGCCGGGCCGCTGGTGTTGCCCCCGGTAGGGGGTGGGCGCACCACACGCAGTGTGGGGCAACCTGGGGGCGAGCCTAGACTTCCCAGACCACGTCCTTGCCGTCGGCCAGGGAGTCCTTGAGCATATGCAGCAAGGGCGCAGCGCGCTGGCGCAGGCCCACGTGCTGCTTCTCGGCCTCGTTGTCGTGGCCCTCGACCGCGTAGTCGTCCGCGTTGTGGACGTTGCGGCCCTCTCGCGCCATGGCCGCCTCGAGCGCCGAAATGGCCGCCGGCATCTGCTCGCCGGTGATGACGCCCTGGCGCGTCGGTTCCTTGCCGATGATGTCGAACAGCTGGCGCGCATGCACTTCGAGCATCACGAAGGGAGGCGTAGCCCGAGATTGAAATCGAAACAGCATGGTGCGTTGCTCACTTGTAGATGTAGTCCCGAACGAAAGGGTACTCCGATTGCGCCCCGCGCAGCGCCCTTGCCTCCACCTGGCCGTCGGGCCGGGTCGACAGCATCTGGTGCAGGGAAATCCAGCCCCGCTCGAAACTCATGGCCGAACCTGCCAGGTACAGCCGATAGGCGCGCAGGATTCGCTCCGCGTTCTCGCCCTGCCGGCCGCTGGCGGCCTTCAGCACCTCGCGAGCGCGCTCGAGCTGCGACTCCAGCGAATCCGACCAGGCCCAGAGCGTGCGCGCATAGTGCGGGCGGAGGTTTTCCGTGTCGACCATCTCGAGGCCGACGGCTGCCGTGTGCTGCAGCACCTCGGTCACGTGCAGCAGCTCGCCGCCCGGGAAGATGTACTTCTCGATGAAGTCGCCCATGCCGGCGCCCAGCTGCTGGTAGTCGAGCTGACCCGAGGTGATGCCGTGGTTCAACAGCAGGCCACCCGGCTTGAGCAGCGAATTGATCTTGCGGAAGTAGGTCGGCATGTTGGCCCTTCCCACGTGCTCGAACATGCCGATCGACGAGATCTTGTCGAAGGGCTGGCCCGGATCGAGCGTGCGGTAGTCGCGCAGTTCGACGCGCACGCGGTCCTGCAGGCCCTTCTCGGCAATCAGCCGCTGCACATGGGCATGCTGGTTCTTCGACAAGGTGATGCCGGTGGCATCGACGCCATAGTGCTCGGCCGCCCACATCAGGAGCGCTCCCCAGCCCGATCCGACATCGAGGTAGCGCTGGCCCGGCTTGAGCATCAGCTTGCGGCAGATGTGATCGAGCTTGGCCTCCTGTGCCTGGGCCAGCGTCATGTCGCCGTGCTGGAAGTAGGCGCACGAGTAGACGCGCCGCGGATCGAGCCAGAGCGCGTAGAAGTCGTCGGAAATGTCGTAGTGGAACTCGATCTGCGCCGCATCCTTGCGCAGCGAGTGCGAGCCGCGCGATCTGGCCTGGTGCTGCAGGCGGCCCCACCAGCTGGCCCGGGTTTCGGCCGGGTTGTCGGGAAGAAGTCCGACCGCGGCGTCGATCAGGTCGCGCATCGCGCCTTCGATCTGGACGCGCCCCTCGACATACGCCTCGCCGATGCCGCCGATCTGCCGCTTGGCGAGCTTGGCGAGGGCCGACCATTCGTTGAAGGCCAGGGTGATGCGTGAGCCGGGCTTGGCAACCTTGCGCCCGTCGGGCAGTTGCAGGGTGATCGGCACGGACAAGGTTGAAAGCTGGGACTCGATCTTCGGTATCAGGCTTTGCATGGGTTTGATTTTTGCTAGGGCGCGCAGGTTGTCAACTGGGGTTGCGACCCAGCCACAGGCCGGCAAGGGTTGAGCCGTGACCGGCAGGACGCCCTCCGGCGCGTCTGATAAAGACGTTTGACAAGCGATTATTTAGGTTTAAACTATTTATCCATGAATAGACTCACTCCGAATCTTCGACGGGTGCTGTGCATCGGCGGCGGCCCGGCCGGCCTGTACTTCGCTCTTCTGATGAAAGCCAGGAGACCCGCCCTGGAGATCACGGTGCTGGAGCGCAACCGACCCTTCGACACCTTCGGCTGGGGCGTGGTGCTGAGCGACCAGACACTCGCCAACCTGGCCGCGGCCGACGCGGATAGCGCGAAACTCATCGGCCACGAGTTCCACCACTGGGACGACATCCAGGTCTTCTTCAAGGGCCGCCAGGTGCGCTCGGGCGGCCACGGCTTCTGCGGCATCGGCCGCAAGCGGCTGCTCAACATCCTGCAGGAGCGCTGCCTGGCGCTGGGCGTGAAGCTGGTCTTCGAGACCGACGCCACCGACGACCAGGCGCTGGCCGCGCAGTACCGCGCCGATTTGGTGATCGCCAGCGATGGTTTGAACAGCCGCATCCGCACCCGTTATGCCGAAGTCTTCCAGCCGGACATTGACCTGCGTCAATGCCGCTTCGTCTGGCTGGGCACGCACCAGACCTTCGACGCCTTCACCTTCGCCTTCGAACAGACCGAGCACGGCTGGTTCCAGGCCCATGCCTACCAGTTCGACGACAAGACCTCGACCTTCATCGTCGAGACGCCCGAAGCGGTGTGGCAGGCCCACGGCCTCGACAAGATGGAGCAGCCCGAGGCGATTGCCTTCTGCGAGCGCCTGTTCGCCAAGTACCTGGGCGGCCATTCGCTGATCAGCAACGCCACCCACCTGCGCGGCTCGGCCAACTGGATCCGCTTTCCGCGCGTGGTCTGCCAGCACTGGACGCACCGCATCGAGGTCGACGGCCGTACCGTGCCCGTGGTGCTGATGGGCGACGCCGCCCACACGGCGCATTTCTCGATCGGCTCGGGCACCAAGCTGGCGCTGGAAGACGCCATCGACCTGGCCGAGGAGTTCGCCAAGGGCGGCGAGATCGATCCCGTGCTCGAGGCCTACGAAGCCCGGCGCAGCGTCGAGGTGCTCAAGATCCAGAACGCGGCGCGCAACTCGACCGAATGGTTCGAGAACGTGCCGCGCTACACCGGCATGCAGATCGAGCAGTTCGCCTATTCGCTGTTGACCCGCTCGCAGCGCATCAGCCACGAGAACCTGCGCCTGCGCGACGACGCCTGGCTCGGCGGCTACGAGCGCTGGCTGTCGGGCGGCAAGACCGTCGCCCCGATGCTGATGCCGCTCAAGGTGCGTGGGCTCGAGCTCAAGAACCGCATCCTGGTCTCGCCGATGGCCACCTACAGCGCGGTCGACGGCGTGCCGCAGGACTTCCTGCTGGTGCACCTGGGCGCGCGCGCTCTCGGCGGCGCCGCCCTGGTGATGGTCGAGATGACCAGCCCGACGCCCGAGGGCCGCATCTCGCCGGCCTGCACCGGGCTCTACAACGACGCGCAGTCGGCGGCGTTCAAGCGCATCGTCGAGTTCGTGCACGCGCAGTCGAGCGCGAAGATCGGCATGCAGCTCGGCCACAGCGGCCCCAAGGGTTCGACCCAGGTGGGCTGGGAGGGCACCGACGAGCCGCTCGAGAACGGCAACTGGCCGCTGCTGGCGCCCAGCGCGCTGGCCTACGGCGAACAGAACCAGCTGCCGGCCGCGATGACCCGCGCCGACATGGACCTGATGCACGACCAGTTCGTCGCCTCTACCCGGCGCGCGGCCGACGCCGGCTTCGACTGGCTGGAACTGCACTGCGCGCACGGCTACCTGCTGTCGGCCTTCCTCAGCCCGCTGACCAACCTGCGCAGCGACGAGTACGGCGGCGCCATCGGCAACCGCCTGCGCTATCCGCTGGAGGTGTTCCGCGCCATGCGCGCGGCCTGGCCGGCCGAGCGCCCGATGAGCGTGCGCATCTCGGCACACGACTGGGCGCCCGGCGGCAACACCGACGCCGATGCCGTGGTCATGGCACGGGCCTTCAAGGAGGCCGGCTGCGACTTCATCGACGTGTCGTCGGGCCAGACCACGCGCACGGCCAAGCCGGTCTATGGCCGCATGTACCAGACCCCGTTCGCGGACCGCATCCGCAACGAAGTCGGCATCTCGACCATCGCGGTCGGCGCCATCACCGACGCCGACCAGGCCAACAGCATCATCGCCGCCGGGCGGGCCGACTTGTGCGCGATCGCCCGGCCGCACCTGGCCGATCCGGCCTGGACGCTGCACGAGGTCGCCAAGCTGCAAAGCCGCGACGTCGACTGGCCCAAGCAGTACCTGAGCGGTCGCGACCAGATGTACCGCGAGATCGCCAAGCAGCAGTTGCTCGCTGCGGCCGTGGCCGCGGCGCCGCGCGGCGCAGAGGAGGAAGAACAATGATCACGAATCTCCGGAAGGCCTGACATGGACCTCGAAGCCAGAGCCCACAGCGAGCATCCGGACGAACTGCGCCTGTGGCTGCGCCTCATGACCTGCGCCCAGCTCATCGAGAAGCAGGTGCGCAACGAGCTGCGCGAGCAATTCGCCACCACGCTGCCGCGCTTCGACCTGATGGCGCAGCTCGAGCGCTCGCCCGACGGCCTCAAGATGAACGAGCTCTCGCGCCGGATGATGGTCACCGGGGGCAACGTCACCGGCATCACCGACCAGCTCGTCACCGAGGGGCTGGTGGAGCGGGTCGACGTGGCCGGCGACCGGCGCGCCTGGCGCGTGCGCCTCACCGCGCGCGGACGCAAGCTCTTCAACGACATGGCCGAGCAGCACGAGGCCTGGATCTGCGACGCTTTCGCGGCGCTGAATCCGAAGGAAATCACCCAGCTGCACAAGCTGCTCGGCAAGGTCAAGCAGCACTCGCACCAGCAAACCACGGAGACACTTTCATGAAGCACTACATCGGCGCGGCCAGTCCCATGCGCGCCCAGTTCGAACCCAAGGCGGCCTATGCGGCCGAACATTTCTCGTGGTCCTTCGAGGGCGGCGTGGGCACCATCACGCTGAACCGGCCGGAACGCAAGAACCCGCTGACCTTCGACTCCTACGCCGAGCTGCGCGACCTGTTCCGCGCGCTGAATTTCGCCACCGACGTCAAGGCCATCGTCGTGACCGGCGCGGGCGGCAACTTCTGCTCCGGCGGCGACGTGCACGAGATCATCGGCCCGCTGACCCGGATGCGCATGCCCGAGCTGCTCGAGTTCACGCGCATGACCGGCGACCTGGTGAAGGCGATCCGCCATTGCCCGCAACCGATCGTCGGCGCGATCGACGGCGTCTGCGCCGGCGCCGGGGCGATGATCGCCCTGGCCTGCGACCTGCGCTACGGCTCGCCCGCGACCCGCACCGCCTTCCTCTTCACTCGGGTCGGGCTGGCCGGTGCCGACATGGGCGCCTGCGCACTGCTGCCGCGCATGATCGGCCAGGGCCGGGCCTCCGAGCTGCTCTTCACCGGCCGCGCCATGACCGCGCAGGAAGGCCTGGCCTGGGGCTTCTTCAACGCCTTGCACGAGAGCGACGCGCTGCAGGGCGCCGCCACCGAGGTCGCGCGCGAGCTGGCGCAGGGCCCGAGCTTCGCGCACGGCATGACCAAGACCATGCTGTCGCAGGAATGGGCGATGACCGTCGACCAGGCCATCGAGGCGGAGGCGCAGGCGCAGGCGATCTGCATGCAGACCGAGGACTTCCGGCGCGCCTACGAAGCCTTCGCCGCCAGGCGCAAGCCGGCCTTCCAGGGAGATTGATGCCATGGCTGCCTCCACGGTGGATCCTTCGACGGCGCATCTGGCGCTGCCTTTCTTCGACGAGGCGCATCGCGCCCTCGCACGCGAGCTGCTGCCCTGGGCCGCCGCGCAAGCGGTGGACGAGCGCGACGACCGCGCCGCCTGCCGCGACTGGGTGAGCCGGCTCGGCGCGAGCGGCTGGCTGCGCTATTGCGTGCCGGCGGCCTCGGGCGGCGCGCTCGAGCGGCTCGATTCGCGCGCGCTGGTGCTGCTGCGCGAGACACTGGCCTTCCACTCGCCGCTGGCCGATTTCGCCTTCGCGATGCAAGGCCTGGGCAGCGGCGCGATCACGCTGGCGGGCACTGCAGCGCAGCAGGCCGCCTACCTGGCGCCGGTCGGCCGGGGCGAGAAGATCGCCGCCTTCGCGCTCAGCGAGCCGGATGCCGGTTCGGATGTGGGCGCCATGGCAATGCAGGCGGTGGCCACTGCCGACGGCTGGCGCCTGGACGGCCAGAAGACCTGGATCAGCAACGGCGGCATCGCCGACTTCTACTGCGTCTTCGCAAAGACCGATCCGGACGCCGGCGCGCGCGGCATCACGGCGTTCATCGTCGATGCCGCCACGCCCGGGCTCGACACCTCCGCGCACATCGAGGTAATGGCGCCGCATCCCCTGGCCACGCTGCGCTTCGATGGCTGCACCATCCCGCGCAGCGCGCAGTTGGGCGAGCTGCACGGCGGCTTCAAGCTCGCCATGCGCACGCTCGACATCTTCCGCGCCTCGGTCGCGGG
>DASXKG010000666.1:0-20822 GCA_036496965.1 Variovorax sp. | reverse complement strand
CCTTGGGGATTGCCCCCGGCAGGGGGAGGGAGGCTACACGAAGTGAGCAAGCCTGGGGGCGAGCTAATGCCTGGTGTCGTGAGGGGGCAGGGCGAAGTCGCTCGGCGATGCGGGCTCGCCGTTGTCCTCGTCCGCGTCGGCTTCCGGCTGGGCCCAGAACAGGCGGTCCGGCAGCACGTGGCCCATGCCGGGTCGGAAGCCTGCGTCGAGGCATCGGTCCATGTAGCTCAGCGCCTCGGTGGTGGCGGCCGCCAGGTCGGTGCCGCTGGCGATCAGCGCGGACAAGGCGGCCGACAGCGTGTCGCCGGCGCCGGCGAACACGGCGTCCAGCCGCTCGTATTTCTCGCTCGCGAGCACCGATTGCGGCGAGGCCAGCACATTGTCGATGAACTGGTCGGGCAGCATCAGGCCGGTGACCAGCGTGTAGGGCACGCCGAACTCGCTGGCCGCCTTGGCGATGTCGCGCGCGCTCGGCGGCCGCTCGCCGTTCCAGTCCGGCAGCAGCCAGCGCCACAGGGTGCTGTGGTTGCCGACCAGCACGGTGGTCTGCGGCAGCACCAGTTCGCGAAAAGCATCCAGGTAGGCCTCGATCTGGCTTTCGTCCCACCACGAGAGATTGGGCATGTAGGCGACCACCGGGACCTCGGGATAGTCGGTCGCGGTCTCGGCCACGGTGCTCAGGTTCTCGGGCGAGCCGACGAAGCCGACCTTGATCAGCTGCACCTCGACGTCCTCCAGGATGGCCCGCGCCTGTTCGGCGACCGCTTCTTCGTCGAAGACGAAGTGATCGAAGATCTCCGCCGTGTCGCGCGCATAGGCGCCGGTCACCACCGGCAGCATGTGCACGCCGACCGAAGCCATGGCCAGCGCGTCGCCGCCGAGCCCGCCGGCACCGCTCGGATCGCTGGCATTGAAGACCAGCACGCAGGGGGGATTCGAATCGGCCTCGGCAGCGTCTTCTTCGCTCAGTGGGTCGGTAAGATCACTGGGTTTGCGGTCGTGCTCTGCAGGTAGTAGATAAGTGTTCATACTCAATCAGGGCTCGGCGGATGGTGGCATATCTGAGACGGTTGTCACGAGATTCTCCGATACGTTTGGATACGATCGTTGCATTTGATGAACAGGGACTTTAAGCTGCGATGAATACGAAAACCTGGATGTGCCTGATTTGCGGGTGGATCTATGACGAATCGGTAGGAGTGCCTGAAGATGGTATTGCGGCCGGCACTGCATGGGCGGATGTTCCGATGAACTGGACCTGCCCGGAGTGTGGCGCACGCAAGGAAGACTTCGAGATGGTTGAGATCTGAAGCATGGCATAGGGCCGCGCTTCCTGCGTTCACTAGAGCGCAGCCAGGGACCAAGGTGTCACATGAGGAGCGTGCGAAATGAGCGCGAATGGATCTGGTTACAAGGTGCTGGTCATCGACGACAGCAACACCATTAGGCGCAGTGCCGAGATTTTCCTGAAGCAGGGCGGCCACGAGGTCCTGCTGGCCGAGGACGGATTCGATGCGCTGTCCAAGGTCAATGACCACAAGCCCCACCTGATCTTCTGCGACATCCTGATGCCGCGCCTCGACGGCTACCAGACCTGCGCGATCATCAAGCGCAACGCCACCTTCTCCAATGTTCCGGTCGTGATGCTCTCGTCGAAGGACGGTGTCTTCGACAAGGCGCGCGGCCGGATGGTCGGCTCGCAGGACTACCTCACCAAACCCTTCACCAAGGACCAGCTCCTGCATGCGGTGCAGCAGTTCGGTCTCGTTCAGGAAGCCTCGTAATGGCGATTCGCAAAGTGCTGGTGGTCGACGATTCGAAGACCGAGCTGGTCTTTCTCACCGACCTCCTCCAGAAGAACGGCTTCTCGGTCAAGACAGCGGAAAATGCCGACGACGCGATGCGCCGCATCGAGGAAGAGCAACCCGACCTGATCCTGATGGACGTGGTGATGCCGGGCCAAAATGGCTTTCAGCTCACGCGTGCCATTGCGCGCAATCCGCAGTACGCTTCCGTGCCCATCATTCTTTGCACGAGCAAGAATCAGGAAACCGATCGGGTCTGGGGCATGCGCCAGGGTGCTCGGGACTACATCGTCAAGCCGGTCAACGCGGCCGAGCTGATGGCGAAGATCAGCGCCCTGGTCTGAACGCGCAAACCTTTCGTCCATGGCCAATCGCGACGCTCTTCGTGCTTTCCAGTCTCGGCTCGCCAGTCGCCTGCAAGCGGCGCGCACGTCGGATGTATCCGCCTCCTGGCTGGCCGTCGAGGCGGGCGAGGCGAACTACCTGTTCCCGCTCGGGCATGCGGGAGAAATCTTTCCCTGGATGGCACCGCAGGCCGTGCCCTACACCGCGCCCTGGTTCCTTGGCGTCGCGAACCTGCGCGGCGGCCTGTACGGCGTGGTGGAGTTGTCGACCTTCGCCACCGGGGTCGCCCGCACTGGCGGCAGCGAAACCGCCCGCGCGCAATCCCGGCTGGTGGCGCTGAATGAATTGCTCGAGGTGAATTGCGCCCTGCTCATCGATCGACTGGTCGGCCTGCGCGGCGTGGACGCCTTCGTCTCTTCCCGGCCCCCGGGAGCCGACGCGCCCGTCTGGTTCGGGCATTCCTACACCGACGCGGCGGGAGGCAGCTGGCAGGAAGTCAACCTGCAGGCGCTTTCGCAGCAATCCCAGTTTTTGAGCATCGGCGCCTGAGTGGCCTGCCGGACAACGCATACAACCTGAAGGACCGACCGTGAGCTCGATCGCCGACAAGTTCAAGAAATTCATGCCCGCACCCGGGGGCCACGTGGGATTGCGCGCCGACAGCGTCGGCACGCTGACGTTGGACAGCGTCGAAACCCTGCAGCCCGAGCAAGAGCACACCGTCCACGTGCGCCGCGACGCCGCGCCCGAGCCGCAGGTGCAGGCGGCGGAGGCCGGCAGCGTCCCCGTGGCCGCGGAGCCGCCGCCCCTGGTCGCCGCTTCGGAAGCCGCGCCGCCCGAGTCACCGCGCATCGGGCGCTCGCAGCGCTCGAGTCCCGCGCGCCAGCAGCGGGTGCTGGCGCTGGCGCTGGCGGCCGTGGTGCTGCTGCTGTTGCTGGTTGCCGGCTCCGCCATCCTTCGCGCCGAACGGCTGGCCCAGCAAGTCGCCGCCACCGGCCAGGCGCTGATGCAGTCGCAGCGGCTGGCGAAGTCGGTGTCGCAGGCGCTGGTGGGCAACGTGCCCGCATTCGCGGAGGTGCGCGACAGCTCGGACGACATGGCGCGGCGCGTGCAGGGCCTCGCCACCGGCGACGACGCCCTGAAGCTGGAACGCGTCGGCAGCCAGTACGACACCGAACTCGGCGTGATCACGCCGCTGGTCGACCGCGCCGACAAGAGCGCCAAGGCCGTGCTGGCGCAGCAGAAGATCCTGACGCAGGTCGGTACCGCGCTGCGCGACATCAACCGGCATTCCTCCGACCTGCTGGAGATGACCGAAACCGTGGCCTCGCTCAAGATGCAGCAAAACGCCACGCTGCCCGAGATTTCCGCAGCCGGCCAACTGGTCATGCTGACCCAGCGCATCGGCAAGTCGGCCAATGAATTCCTGACGGTCGAAGGCGTGAGCCCCGACGCCGTGTTCCTGCTCGGCAAGGACTTGAACAGCTTCCAGGAGATCACCCGCGGGCTGCTCGACGGCAGCCCCCAGTTGCGCTTGCCGGGCACGCGCGACGTGCAGACCCGCCAGCAGCTCGATGAGGTCCTGAAGACCTACGAGCAGACGCGCGCGCAAGCCGGCTCCATCCTGGGCAACCTGCAGGGCCTGGTGGCGGCGCGCGAGGCGCAGGCCAGCATCCTGAACGACAGCGAACCGCTGCGCGTCGCGCTGGGCGACCTGCAGGACAAGCTGTCGGCGCGCACCGGGCTGGGTGCCGGCACCGTCGTGATGCTCTTCGTGCTGTCGCTGGCGGCGCTGGCCCTGGCCGGCGCGATCGGCTACGTGCAGGTGCGCGAAGGGCGCGAGCGTGCCGCCACGGCCGAAAACGACCGGCTCGAGGCCGAGCGGGCCAGCGAAGAGGCCACCCGCGTGAACGCGGCCAACCAGGCGGCCATCTTGCGCCTCATGAACGAACTGCAGACGGTGGCCGAAGGCGACCTGACGCAGGAAGCCACCGTGACCGAGGACATCACCGGTGCCATCGCCGACTCGGTGAACTACACGGTGGAAGAATTGCGCCTGCTGGTGGGCAACGTGCAGAACACGGCGACCCGCGTGGCGCAGACGACCTCGCAGGTGGAAAGTACCTCGACCGAACTGCTGGCCGCTTCGACCGAGCAGCTGCGCGAGATCCGCGAGACCGGCCAGTCGGTGCTGACGATGGCCGAGCGCATCAACGGCGTGTCGTCCCAGGCGCAGGAATCGGCGACGGTGGCGCGGCAATCGCTGCAGGCCGCGTCCTCGGGCCTGCAGGCCGTGCAGAACGCGATCGGCGGCATGAACTCCATCCGCGACCAGATCCAGGAAACCTCCAAGCGCATCAAGCGCCTGGGCGAGTCCTCGCAGGAGATCGGCGAAATCACCGAGCTGATCTCGGACATCACGGAACAAACCAACGTGCTGGCGCTGAACGCCGCCATCCAGGCCGCATCCGCGGGTGAAGCCGGTCGCGGCTTCTCGGTGGTGGCCGAGGAAGTGCAGCGGCTGGCAGAACGCTCGGCCGACGCGACGCGCCAGATCTCGGCGCTGGTGAAGGCGATTCAGACCGACACGCAGGACGCGGTGGGCGCCATGGAGCGTTCCACCCAGGGCGTGGTGGAGGGCGCGAAGCTGTCCGACAACGCCGGCACCGCGCTCTCCGAGATCGACCGCGTGTCGCGCCGCCTGGCCGAACTGATCGAGCAGATCTCGCAATCCGCGTCGCGCGAAGCCGATTCGGCCAACGTGGTGGCGGCCAACATCCAGCACATCTTCGCCGTGACCGAACAGACCGGCGAAGGCACGCGGACGACCGCGCAGCAGGTGCGGGAGCTCTCGCACATGGCCGAGGAACTGCGCCAGTCCGTGTCTCGTTTCAAGATCGCCTGAGCACCGAGCGTCCAACGTGTCGACCCCAAGCCCCGCCACCGCCCACACTGCCGGCAACGCACCGGCGTCCGAGGACCTGGGGCCGCTGGCCTGGGTCCTGGGAGAGATCCAGAAGTCGCTCGACGGGATCGGCAAGTCGCTGCGGCGCTTTGCCCGCGAAGCCGCCGCCGCGCCGCCTGGCACGGAAATCGATACCACGGCGCTGCGACTGACGCGCCAGCAACTGCACCAGGCGGTCGGCGCCTTGCAGATGGTGGGTCACCAGGCGCCTGCGCTGGTGCTGGGTGCGATGGAATTCGCGGTTCAGAGTTTCGTCACCGAGCCCCTGCGCTGCACCGACTCCGCGGTGCAGAAAATCGATCGCGCCGGCTTCGCGGTCACCGATTTCCTCAATGCCACGGTGGCCGGCAAGGCGGTCTCGTCGGTGGCCCTTTTCCCGCAGTACCGCGAGGTGCTGGAGCTGGTCGGCAATGAACGCGTGCACCCGGCCGACCTCTGGAGCGTGAGCTGGCGCTGGGTCGAGATCAAGCCCGCGCCGACCCAGACCGCGCTGGTCTACGACCCGGCGGTGCGTTCCAAGCTGGACCGCGAAGTGCTGCGCGTCGTGCGCAGCGGCGACGACCATGCGGCGCGCCGGCTCCAGGCGCTCTGCCTGGGGCTCGGGCGTGGTGCCTCGGTGCCCCGCGTCGCCAGCTTCTGGACCCTGGCAGCCGGTTTCTTCGAAGCCCTGGCGCTGGCGCTGATCCCGACCGACGCCCATGTGAAGCGCGCCGCCTCGCGTGTGCTGTTGCAATACGCCACCCTGGCGCGCGGCGACAACACCGTGTCCGACCGGCTCGGGCAGGACCTGCTCTTCTTCTGCGCCCAGGCCGCACCGGGCCCGCGCGACGAGGCCGCCACGCTGCGTGCGGTGCGCGCCGCCTGGGGCGTCGCCAACGAACAGACGGTCGACTACACGATCGAGCAGTTCGGCCGCTTCGACCCGCTGGTGCTGGCGCAGGCGCGCAAGCGCATCGAGTCTGCCAAGGAAATGTGGTCGGCACTGTCCGGCGGCGACGTCAGCCGGACGCGGCAGGTGGCCGACACCTTCGCTCAGCTCGGTGAATCGCTGCAGAAGTTGCATCCGCCGAGCACCCCGATGGTGCTGGCCTTGAACAACGCAGTCGAATCCTCCATCCGCTCAGGGCGGCCGCCGGCGACCGAGCTGGCCATGGAAGTCGCGACCTCGGTGCTCTACCTGGAAGCGGCCTTCGAGGACCTCGACCCCCACGACCGCCAGCTGACGGCGCGGACCGTGCAACTCGCCGGGCGCATCGATCGAGCCCGCGACGGCGGCCGCTCGGAGCCGCTCGAACCCTGGATGGAGGAGCTCTACCGCCGCGTGAGCGACCGCCAGACCATGGGCACGGTGGTCGGAGAACTGCGCAGCCACCTGAGCGAACTCGAGAAATCGCTCGACCAGTTCTTCCGCCGGCCGACCGAGAAAACGCTGCTGCGCACCGTGCCGAGCCAGCTGCTGCAGATGCGCGGCGTGTTCTCGGTGCTCGGACTGGACCAGGCGGCGCAGACCGTGCAGCGCATGCGCGAGAACGTCGACCAGTTGCTGGCCGAGGAATCGGCGGCCGATGAGATCCAGGCCTTCGATTCCCTGGGCAACAACCTGGGCGCGCTCGGCTTCCTGATCGACATGCTGAGCTACCAGCCGGCGCTCGCCAAGCGGCTGTTCGTGTTCGACACGGAGCTGGGCGAACTCAAGCCGCTCATGGGGCGCCAGGGCGCCGAGGCCGAAGCGGCCGCGGCGTCGGCGCCGGCGCCGTTCGGCAGCACGTCGGCAGTCACCGATACGGGACTGAGCATCGACGAGGTCGATGCGCAGATCGCCGCCAAGCTGGCCGCGCTCGCCACCCCCGGCGCGCGCAGCAGCGGCGCCGCCAAGCCGGTGGCCGCGCCGGTCGAGGAATTCAGCCGCGCGACCGCCAGCTGGACCGCCAAGATCACTGGCCCCGCGCCTCTGGAAGGACTGCCCGACACCGAGGTCACGGAGCTCGAGGAAGACGACCTGCAGAACATCTTCCTCGATGAAGCGCGCGAGGTCCTGCACAACGGCCTGGCCGCGGTCTCGGCGCTCAACGTCCGTGCGGACGACGAGAGCGAGCTGACCGTGCTGCGGCGTGCCTTCCATACGCTCAAGGGCAGCTCGCGGATGGTCGGGTTGATGGATTTCGGCGAAGCCGCCTGGTCCTTCGAGCAGGTGCTCAACACCTGGCTGGCCGACAAGCGCCCGGCGACGCCGGAACTGCTGGCCGGCACGCGCAGCGCGCTGACCGATTTCGCCAAGTGGGTCGAAGCCGTCGCCGGCGGACAGGCGCATGCCTGGCAGTCGGCACCTTTTCGCAGCCTGGCCGAGGCCTTGCGCACCGGCGAGCCACTGGCGCCCGCGGCCCACGTGGCCGACGCCGATGCGCTGGTCGCCGCGGCACGCCACATCGCCGCGGAAACCCATGCCGAAGCAGCACCCGTCGCCAGGGCCCCGATCGCGGTGCCGGCGCTGCCGCTGCTGCCGGAGTTGCCCGACCTGGAGCTGACGCCCGCCGCCCGCGCGCACGAACCCGCAGCGCCGCCGCAACCGGCGCCGCCTGCCGAGGCCGCACCGCCCTCCGCGCACCCGCCCGGACAGCTGGGCGACGAAATCGCCTCGACCGACTTCCCCTCGACCGACTTCCTCGACTTCGAGTTGCCGGCTGCGGAACCCGCGGAACCGGCAGCACTGGCCGATCTGGAAGAGATCGATTTCCTGGAAACGGCCCACACCTCGTTCGAGCCCGCGTCCGTGCCACCGGTCGAGCCGGGTCGCATCGGAAAGGATGTCGAGGAAAGCGAAGCCCGGACCGGCCCCGCGGCCGCCGAACTCGCCCAGCCTCTGTCGGCTGAGCCGCTGGCGCCGTTTGAATTCAGGCTGACGGACGACCCGCCGGCCGAGCCGGTGGATGAAGCCTTGTCGGCACCCACGGCGGAACACGCGCCCGAGGCCCCGGTCGAGGCTGTGCCGGAGCCGGAGTCCATGCCGGCGCCGGTCGAAGCAGCGCATCCGGAACCCGTCCCTGCGGCTGCGCATCCGGAACCTCTCGCCGAGCCGGAGCCGGAGCCGGAGCCGCAGCCCAGGAACGAGGTCCAGCCCGAGCCGGAACCCGAACCCGTCATGGCGGCCGCCAAGGAGATGCACGACGAGCTCGCCGCCGAGCGCCCCTCGACGCCGAGCGCCGAAGAGCAGGTCAAGGTGATCGGCCCGCTGCGGATCGGCATCGCGCTCTACAACGTCTACCTGAACGAGGCGGACGAGTGGTCGAGGCAGCTCGCGACCGAGGTCGGCGAGTGGGCGCTGGAATCGCACCACCGGGTGGCGGATTCGACCATCGGCCTGGCGCACTCGTTGGCGGGCAGCTCGGCCACGGTCGGCTTCCAGAGCCTGTCCGGCATGGCCCGGCTGTTCGAGGCCGCGCTGCAGCACCTGCAGATGCAGGGCCGCGGCACGCCCGAGCAGGGCGCCGTGCTGGTCGGTGCGGCTGAAGAGCTGCGCCGCCTGCTGCACCAGTTCGCCGCCGGCGTGCTCAAGGATCCGGCCGAAGGCACGCTGCGTGCGCTGCGCGAAGTCGCTGCCTCGCTGCTGCCGGCCGAAGCGGGCGAGGGCCGCGTCATCCCGCTCCATCCGGCGCGCAGCAGCGGCCCCGACGTGTCGCTCGAGGACTCGGAGGATGCGATCGACCTCACGGACACGGTCGACGTCGACCTGTTCCCGATCTTCGAGGAAGAGGCGGCCGAACTGCTGCCGGAGCTCGGTGCCGCATTGCGCGAATGGTCTCAGCGTCCCGAGGACACGGCACCTCGGTCGGCGACGCTGCGCACCCTGCACACGCTCAAGGGCAGCGCCCGGCTGGCGGGCGCGATGCGCCTGGGCGAGCGCGCCCATCGCATGGAATCCGAGATCGAGCGCCTGGGCTCCAGCGGCGCCGACCGGCCGGCCATCGAGCGGCTGCTGACGCGCTTCGACACCCTGCAGGCGACCTTCGACGGCCTGCGTGCCGCCGACGACGCGATCCAGAGCGAATTGGCGCAGCGGGCGGTCGCTGCGGCCCCGGCCGCCAGCGCGGTGGCGGAGCCGGTGATCGACGCTCCGGAGCCCGAGCCGGTCCAGGAAGAAGCGGCCGCTGCCGCCGGGCCGACCGCCCAGCGCGGCGCCGTCGCGATGCCGCTGTCCTCCACGCTGACGCCGCTGCGTGCGGCCTCGAGCCAGGCCGTGCGCATCCGGACCCAGCTGCTCGATCGGCTCATGGCGCAAGCCGGCGAAGTCATCATCACGCGTTCGCGGCTGGAGGCCGAACTGGGCCAGCTGCGCAGCTCGCTCGGCGACCTGACCGGCAACCTGGATCGCCTGCGCCAGCAATTGCGCGACATCGAGGTGCAGGCCGAAAGCCAGATGCAATCACGCCTGGCGCAGGCCAAGGATTCGCAGCAGGGTTTCGATCCGCTCGAATTCGACCGCTTCACGCGGGTGCAGGAACTCACGCGGATGATGGCCGAGTCGGTCAACGACGTGGCGACCGTGCAGCGCACCCTGCACAAGACCGTGCAGGCGACCGAAGACGACCTGAGCGCCCAGGCGCGCCAGACGCGCGAGCTGCAGCGCGGGCTGCTGCGCACGCGCATGGTGGAGTTCGAAGGCATCTCCGATCGTCTCTACCGCGTCGTCAGGCAGGCCTCCAAGGACACCGGCAAGCAGGTGCGCCTGGACATCACCGGCGGCTCGATCGAAATGGACCGCGGCATGCTCGATCGCATGGCGCCGGCCTTCGAGCACATGCTGCGCAATTGCGTGGCCCATGGCATCGAAGGCGCCGACGCACGCCAGCAGGCCGGCAAGGACCCCAGCGGTCTGATCGTCATCGAGCTGCATCACGAGGGCAACGACGTCTCCATCAGCTTTCGCGATGACGGCGCCGGCCTGAACTACCAGCGCATCGAGGCGCGGGCGCTCGCCCTGGGGCTGATCGCGCCGGGCCAGCCGCTCAGCCACAAGGAAGCGGCCGAGCTCATCTTCGAGCCGGGCTTCTCGACCGCCGAACAGGTATCCGAACTGGCCGGCCGCGGGATCGGCATGGACGTGGTGCGCGCCGAGGTCGCGGCACTCGGCGGGCGTATCGAGACCCACAGCGAGAGCGGACAGGGCACGGTCTTCAAGCTGGTGCTTCCGTTGACGACGGCCGTGACGCACGTGGTCATGATGCGTGCCGGCAGCAGCACGGTCGGCGTGCCGTCCAGCCTGGTCGAACTGGTGCTGCGCGCGAGCGCTTCCGATCTCGAACTGGCCTACCTGAACCAGCGCTATCCCTTCGGCGGCGAGCAGGTGCCCTTCTACTGGGCCGGCGCGCTGCTGCAATCGTCCGCCAGCAGCGGGCGTCCGCCGGCGAAGGCCAACACCGTCGTCATCGTGCGCAGCGCGGCGCAGCGCGTCGCCATGCACGTGGACGAAGTGCTTGGCAACCAGGAAGTCGTGGTCAAGAACCTCGGGCCGCAGCTCTCGCGGCTGCCAGGCATGGCCGCCATCTCGGTGCTCGCCTCCGGTGCGGTCGCACTGATCTACAACCCGGTGGCGCTCGCGGCGGTGCACGGCGAGAAGGCACGCGAACTGCACGCCGCCGCCCGCCACCCGGGCATGGAGCAGGTCGCCGGTAGCACGCCGTCGACGCCGATGGCGCTGCCGCAGGTCGCGCCCCAGGTGCCGCTGGTGCTGGTGGTCGACGACTCCATCACGGTGCGGCGCGTCACGCAGCGACTGCTGCAGCGCGAGGGCTACCGCGTGTCGCTCGCAGCGGACGGGCTGCAGGCGCTCGAGCGGCTGCAGCAGGAACGCCCCGCGGTGGTGCTGTCCGACATCGAGATGCCGCGCATGGACGGCTTCGATCTGGCGCGCAACATCCGAGCGGATGCGGCGCTGGCCGATCTGCCGATCATCATGATCACCTCGCGCATCGCCGAGAAGCACCACGACCATGCGCGCGCTCTGGGGGTCAACCACTACCTGGGCAAGCCCTACTCGGAAGACGAGTTGCTGCGCCTGGTACGCAGCTACACCGGCGTCGAGATGCCGGTGCAGCCGGTGGCCCTGGTGGCCTGAGCACCGGCCGGGCAAAGCGCCCGGCGCGCGAATTGCTTGGGATCCTGCGCCGCAGCGCAGGCCTGCCCGCGTCCGGTCCGCCGGATTTGCGGCAGGGCGCACTGGCCTTCTTGCGGATGTGCCTTCACTTGACAGCCCCGTGCGCGGACAAGACGCGGCCGTGTCCGACATCCATGGCGTGGGGAACATAGGACAAAACGCTGGCAATTTGACCTCGGTCTTCTAATATCCATTTGCAAGGGGCAACCGGGAATGGCACGTGCCTTCGTTGTCGGGGTGGCGATCGTGGCGGTCCTGTTGCTGCCGCTGTTTCAGGCGACGCTGATCGTTTCGCTGAGCGCAGCCTTGGCAGTCTGGGTCTTCTGCGATTCCGAGCGGGCGCCGGCCGCGCGCGCGACGGCGGAAGCGGTCGAGCGCTCGAAGACCGCCCTTGGCGAGTTGGAAGACTCGCGCACGCGTGCGCGTGGCAGATGGCGGGGGCAGTGAAACGAACCGTGACGGGAGGTCCTGATGACCGCATTTCCGACGGCCGAGTCCAACGGGTTGCGCCCGGCCATCGCCTATGGCCAGCTCGGCATTCTGCTGGAGTTGCTCTGGCGCGGCGAGGAAACCATCTTCGCCAAGTGCGACTTCTGTCAAACGCTCAATCATCGCTTTGCCCTGCGCTGCGAAGCCTGCTCGGGCAAGCTTCCCGCCGCCTATGGGACGGCCCGAAGCTACGCGCAGGACGCCGTGCCCGCTGCGATCGTGCGCGCGCCCGCCCGGCATCGGCGGCGCGAATTGGCCAACGTGCTGATCTGGGTGCTGGCCATGCCGACGCTCCTGTTCATCTTCTTCGGGCTGTGGCAGCTGTCCTGGCTGAACGGGCTGCATGCGGCGACGCCGGCGCCGACGAGGGTTGCGACGGTCGCTTCGCGCAGCGCAGCCTCGTCAGCGGTCGTCGCTGCATCTGCGCCTGTGGCCGCCGCTTCGCTTGCCTTTGCGGATCCCCAGCCGCCGGGGGCCGAGTGGTCGCAGGCGCCGGGTCGGGAGACAGCCGGAGCGACCCCTGCCGGCCGGCGTGCCGATGGCCGCGAAAGCCCGGGCGCTTCTGCCCCGGCTGCCCGGCATGACAGGCTTGCGGCCTGGCGGACCGAATCCGATCCCACCGCCGGCTGCGAGAGCCGGATGTTTCTCCTGCGGGCCATCTGCCTCAATCAGCGTTGTGCGCAAGCGCAGAATGCCCGGCATCCCCGCTGCGTGGCGATTGTCAGGCAGCGAATGATCGATGAGGCGCGGCGCAATCCCACGCTGGTGGGCTGAAGCCCCGCAAGCAGCGTGGCCAGGTCCTAGCGGGCGACGGACAGCACCCTCGCGCCGGCAGCGCGCTGGGCAACCGGGTTGGCCGGCTCCCGCCAGAGCGACACGATCTGGTCGAGCTTGGGCGACCCCGGGTCCGGCAACGAGGACGCAGCCATCGAGGGCGCAAACCGATAGGTCCGAGCTGGCGAGTTCGGCGCCTGATCGGGCAGCAGCGCGCGCACCAGTTGCAGGCCGTCGGGATGGGCCTCGGTCCAGAACACCCGCTTCCAGGGCGTGCCGGGCGGCAGCCGGGCGGCCCAGTCCGTGTGGCCCTTGATCCAGATGGCGCAGACCGTGGCCAGCCGTCCGCGCCAGGCGGGCGGGCAGACGAAGATGCCGGTGTCGCCGGGCTGGAGCTTCGGAAGCTTGGACGGATAGGCGTAGATGCCCATCCAGTCCATGCTCTCATTCGCGTCGCGTGTGCCGCAAGCCTGTTCGCGCAACAGTTCGCGTACGTCGGCGACCTGCGTGGCCCGCGTCTGCAGGTCGTCCTCCTGGCACTCGTGCCCCAGCGGGCGCGCGTTCGGCGGCATTGTCGCAACGATCCGCTGCTGCGATTGCGCGCGGTCCGCGCCGTCCGGATCCGGAAGGAAGTCGAGCCCGACGCGGCCCAGGAATTCACGCAGGCGCCCGATCGTCTTGGCGCCGATCGCCTCCTCCTGCAGCAGTTCCTGCTCGCTGATGGCCGACAGATCGTCGATGCAGAAGATGCTGAGGTTCTTGAGGGCGTCCCGGGCGCTGGCGCGCACGGGGATTTCGTCGATGGGGGTCTCGGGGCTCAACTGGGCCGGCATGTCGAGGCGTTGCGCGCCCCGGGGCCGCCAATCGAAGGAGTGGAGGGAGAAGGCAGGGCGGTCCGCCGGCTGGTGCTCGCGAAACGCGGCCGCATGCTGGCGCTTGGCTTCATGAATGGCGGTTCGCAGGGCAGCCAGGCAGGCCAGCAATTCGTCGTCGGGCAGTTGGGCAAGGTCGTCAACGGAGCGGATCGTGCAAGACATAAGAAAATCGGTTCCCAAGGAGGCTGCGGGGTAGGCCCACGACCAAGTATTGGGAGTCGCTTGCAACTTGTCCATGGCATATCCGGATGGCGTTCATCCGCATCTCATATGAGTGCCGCCGGCGTGACGCCCGAACGGCCGCGCTCCTCCTTGAAATCGAGGCTCTGCATCACCTGGTCGCGAAACCACATGTGCGCGGCGTGGCGGTGGGTGCGCTCGTGCCACGAGAGATAGATTTCGAACTCCGGCACCTGCACCGGCAGGTCCACCTCGGCGAGCCCGAAGCGATCCCGAAAGCGCGCCGCCAGGGACAGCGGCAGCAAGGCCACCATGTTCGTTCGTTCCAGCAGGTGGGGCGCGGTCAGGTAGTTGGGCGTGACAAAGCGGCGATTGCGCTGCAGGCCGTAGGTTTCGAGCGCGTCGTCCACGGCCCAGCCGAAGCAATGGGTCGTGTTCGGCACGATCACCACGTGCTCCAGCGCTGCGAATTCCTGCGGCGAGAGCCTTCGGCCGACGGCCGGATGCCCTGCGCGCGCCGCGCAAACGATGCTGTCCCGAAACAGCAGCCGATGGCGCAGTTCGCGCAGGCTGTCGGGCAGCATGCCGATGCAGAAATCGACGTCCCCGGCCTCCAGCACCTTGTTGAACAGGGAGGGATGCACGGGATGGCGCACCGACATCGAAATGCCGGGATAGTGGCTGCCCAGGTGCTGCAGCAGCCGGTCCATGAACAGGCATTCCAGATAGTCCGTCGCCACCATGCTGAAGGGATGGGTCGAGGTGCGCGGGTCGAAGGCCACGGCATTGCCCAGCAGGTCGCTCATCTCGAGCAGGATGCGTTCGGCGAACTCGCGCAACTGGATCGCCTTGGCCGTGGGAATGAGGCCGCCGCCGCCCTTGACCAGAATCGGGTCCGCCGTGACCGCGCGCAGCTGGCTCATGGCCCGGCTCATGGCCGGCTGGCTGATCAGGAGCGCTTCCGCGGCGCGCGAAACATGCGAGTGGTCGACCAGCGCGACCAGGCATTTCAGCAAGTAGAAATTCAGCTCGCCACTGTCATTTCGGTTTTGTTGCATGGCCTCGATTGTCAGCGGTCCGGGCGGGCGCCCTGCTTGACCACCGCATAGCGCTGGAGCGTGCGCTCCCGCGCTTCGGCGTGGTCGACCACTGGCTTCGGATAGTTCGCGCCCAGTTCGACGCCGGCTGCCAGCAGTTCCAGCGGCTTGGCGATCCAGGGCGCATGGATCGCGCCCGGCGACAGCCTGGCCAATTGCGGCAGGTAACGGCGGATGAACTTGCCTTCAGGGTCGAAGCGCTGGCTCTGCGTCACCGGATTGAAGATGCGGAAATAGGGCTGCGCGTCGCAGCCGCTGGAGCTGGCCCACTGCCAGCCGCCGTTGTTCGACGACAGCTCGAAATCGTTGAGATGCAGCGCGAAGTAGCGCTCGCCCCGGCGCCAGTCCAGGCCCAGGTCCTTGCACAGGAAGCTGGCGACCACCATGCGCAGGCGGTTGTGCATGTAGCCGCTCTGGTTGATCTGCGCCATGGCGGCGTCGACCAGCGGGTAGCCGGTGCGGCCCTGGCACCAGGCCTCGAACCACTGGTCGGCATGCTTGCCGTGGTGCCACTGGATCCTGTCGTACTCGGGCCTGAAGCTGCGCGAGACGCCGCCCTCGGCCACCTGCGGATGGTGGGCCAGGATCTGCAGATAGAAGTCGCGCCAGATCAGCTCGCCGAGCCAGGTCGCGGCGCCCGCGTCGCCCTGCTGCGAACGCTGGCGGGCCGCCGCCGCCAGCCGCCGGATCGACACGGTACCGAAGCGCAGGTGCACGCCGAGGTAGCTCGGCCCGCGCACCGCGGGGTAGTCCCGGGCGGCGTGGTAGCGGTCGATGCGCTGCAGGAAGTCGCCGAACAGCGCGTCGCCGCCCTGGCTGCCGGTGGGGATCTCCAGTTCGCGCAGGTTGCTGGGGGCGAAGCCGATGTCGGCCAGCGCGGGAACCGGCGCCCTGAACTTGTCCGGCACCGGCGCCAGCGCTTCGGCATAGCTGCGCACCGGGTAGGGCTTCAGGTAGAAGGCGTCGACCTTCGCCAGCCAGGCCCGCTTGTAGGGCGTGAACACGGTGTAGGCCTGTCCGGCCTGGGTCAGCAATTCGTCGCGCTCGAAGATCGCGTGGTCCTTGTGGCTGTGGAAGGCGATGCCGGCATTCGCCAGCGTGCCCAGCACGCGCGCATCGCGCGCCAGCGCCTCGGGCTCGTCGTCGCGATTGGCGAACACGGCCTGCACATCCAGGGCTCGCGCCAGCTGCGCGATCTCGTCCGCGGCCACCGCGTGGCGCACGATCAGGCCGCCGCCAAGCGCGCGCAGCTGCGCGTCGAGTTCGACCAGCGATTCACGAATGAACTCCACCCGACGGTCCACGCGCGGCAACGGATCGAGGATCGCGCGATCGAACACGAACACGCAGGCCACCTGCCGGCAGGCGCGCAGGGCCTGGTAGAGCGCTGCGTTGTCATCCACGCGCAGGTCGCGGCGGAACCACATCAAGCCCTTCGGATAGATCTTGTCGACGGCCAGTAAAATCGGCGGCATGGCCTTCGATTCTGCCCCCATGAACCTGACGCATCATTTCCTGATCGCGATGCCGGGGCTGGAGGACAAGGCCTTCAACCGCAGCGTGGTCTACCTCTGCGAGCACAGCGAGCGCGGTGCGCTGGGGCTGGTGATCAACAAGCCCAGCGACATCAACCTGAAGGTGCTGTTCGAGAAGATCGAGCTGCACCTGTCGCGTCCGGAGATCGGCAGCGAGCCGGTATTCCAGGGGGGGCCGGTGCAGACCGAGCGCGGCTTCGTGCTGCACGAGCCGGTCTTCGCCGACGCCGACAAGCCCAACGAATCGGTCTATGCCTCGACAATGACCATCCCCGGCGGGCTCGAGATGACCACCTCCAAGGACGTGCTGGAAGCGCTGGCCACCGGTGCGGGGCCGCGCAAGGTGCTGGTCTCGCTCGGCTACTCGGCCTGGGGCGAAGGCCAGCTCGAAACCGAGCTGGCCGAGAACAGCTGGCTGACCGTCGGCGCCGATCCGGCGGTGATCTTCGACACGCCCATCGAGCAGCGCTACGACAGGGCGCTGTCGCTGCTGGGCCTCGAAGCCTGGACCTTGTCGCCTGACGCCGGGCATGCCTGAGCCGTCGGCAATGCCTGCTGCCGCTGCTGCCTCGTCCGCCGCCCCGGTTCCCTCCCATTTTCAGCAATTCCTGGCCTTCGATTTCGGCCAGAAGCGCACCGGCGTCGCCAGCGGCAACCGGCTGCTGGCCAGCGCCACGCCGCAGCCGACGATCCAGGCCGTTGGCGACGCCCGCTTCGTGCAGATCGCGGCGCGCATCCGCGAATGGCAGCCGGATGCGCTGGTGGTGGGCATCCCCTGGCACCCCGACGGCGCGGCGCATGACAACACCCGCGCCGCCCAGCGCTTTGCCCGCCAGCTGCACGGACGCTTCGGCCTGCCCGTGTACCAGGTCGACGAGCGCTACAGCACCACGGAAGCATTGGCCGGCGGCGCTCGCGACGCGGATGCCGCATCGGCCTGCATCATCCTGGAGCAATTCCTGAGGAGCCTGTCTTGATCGACGGCGCCGGCGGCGCAAACCCCCGCCGAGAACCGCTGAAAGAATATCCACGCATGCGCGCGCTCACCGCCAGCTTCCGGTTGCTGCGCGCCATCGGGCATGCGTTGCACGGCTGGTGGATCGTCCGCATGCGCTTTCCACGACTCTCGGCCGCCGAGCGCGAACAGCAGGTGCAACGGTGGGCCGAACGGATGCTGAACCTGATGGGCATCCGGCTCCAGGTGCTGGGCAGCCCGGCGCCGAACGGCCCGGTGCTGATCGTCTGCAACCATCTGTCGTGGCTCGACATCCTGTGCATCCACGCGGCGCGGCATGTGCGCTTCGTCTCCAAGTCGGTGGTGCGCCAATGGCCGCTCATCGGACCTCTTTCGACGGCCGCCGGCACCCTCTACATCGAGCGCGAACGCCCGCGCGATGCGATGCGCGTGGTGCACCACATGACCGAGGCCTTGCGTGCGGGCGACGTGATCGCGGTTTTCCCGGAGGGCACCACCAGCGACGGCCGGGGAGTGCTGCCCTTCCATGCCAATTTGCTGCAGGCCGCGCTCTCCGCGGGCGCGCCGGTCCAGCCGGCGGCGCTGCGCTTTGGCGACGCCTCGACCGGCGAGGAGAACAGCGCACCGCGCTATGTCGGCGACGATCTCCTGCTGGCTTCCGTCTGGAATACCTTGCGCTCGCCGCCGCTGCTGGCCGTCGTGCGCTTCGGCGAACTGCAGTCTTCGCAGGGCCGTGACCGCCGCAGCTGGGCCAGGACGCTCCACGCCGACGTGGACGAACTGCGGCGTCAACTCGGGTAGCGGCCGCCAAAAAAGACAGCGCCCCGAAAGGCGCTGTGCAACGGCGCGGGGTAGCGCCGGGAGGAGGAAATCGTCTGCCGCCGGTATCCGCGGCGCCTCGTATAAGCTATTAGTTCACTCTAGCCGCGCCGCAAGCCGCCGGATGCGGGAAAACGCGAGTGCAGTGCGTGGGCCGCTGCCTACATCGGCCGTCAGCGCGGCAGCAGGCCGAGGTAGTGGTCGAGCATCTGGAAATGGTCGTCCAGCATGCGGTCTTCCATGGCGTGAAGCTCGCTGAGCGGCGTCCAGGCGGCCGACTCGGCGTCATCGTCCGCCCGCAAAGGCGGCAGTTCGCGCTCGCCCAGGTCGAAGAAGTGGCCGTGGGTGATGGTGCGGCCGCGCTGACTGCGGTCGGGCCGATCGAAGACGTCGGTGGCCTTCAGGCAGGCGCGCAGGGTGGCGGCGGGCAGCGCCAGGTGCGTTTCCTCGTCGAGTTCGCGCAGCGCGGCCTGCTGCGTGGTTTCCCGCTGCTCCAGAAATCCGCCCGGCACTGCGTACAGGCCCTTCCCGGGCGCTTGGCCCCGCCGTACCAACAGCACATGCCGCCCGCACTTGACCACGCAATCGACCGTGACCAGCACCGGCGGATAGGGCGCGGCAGCCCAGGAGGCTTCGTAGTGATCGAGCAACCCGGCCTCCTCGGCCAGTGGTGCGAAGTGCGCCTGGGCACTCCAGGTGCGCAGAAAGTCGATGCTGCCGACCGGCATTTCGCCGCGCAGCGTCTCCAGCGCAGGCGCTCCCCCGGCGAACAGGAGTCGCCGCATGGCGCTGGCGCGGCGCACCGGCAACCCCTTGGCTGCATGAAGCGCCCAATCCGGAAAGGCCCGAAGGTATTCGCGGGTCGCGTCGCGGAAGTGACCGACCAGCAGCATCTGGCCGGCGGCCGGCGCGCCGGCTTCGGCCAGGGTTTGCGCGACCGCCTGGCGCACCTCGGCGATCCAGCGCAATTCGTCGAAGTGGTCGCGCACCGGCGTGAAATGCAGACGCGGCCGTTGCGCCTCCGGCAGGGCGCCGCAGATCATCTGCGCCCGTTCCTGCCAGGTCAGCGGGTTCTTCGGGGAACGCGCCTGGAAGGCGGAACCCAGCACCACCACGACGCGCGGCGCCCGCGCAAGGGCTTGCTGCAGCAGTGCCAGATGTCCATCGTGGAATGGCTGGAATCGGCCGATCAGGACGGCGGCATCAGGCGAGGAGACAGTGGACGGAGTCATTTATGTGCTGTGGCGCTGACGCCAAATCCTTATATGCACCGATCGGCCATTTCTGTATGCTAGGCGGGTCCTTCTGAAGATCGGGAGGCGTTTCAGATCAATTTATTTAGGAATCCGCAATGAGCAAAGTTCTCGCAGTCATGATGGCCGGCCTGTTCGCAGCCGGTGCATATGCTCAAAATCCGGCCGGCACCACGTCGGAGCAAGCTCCCGTCACGAACACCAAGCCGCAGCAACGTGCCGAGTCCAGGGTCGACGCTCGTCCGCAGGGCCAGGTCAAGCCGCAGGCCGGAGACCAAATCCGCAGCGCTGAACTCAATCCCGGCCCGACCGGCAAGACCGCCACCGCTGCCGCGAACCGCAAGAACGTTCGCAATCAGCGTCACCCGAACCGCACGCTGAACCCGCAAGGCGGCACCCCGAACTGATCCGGCGACGGGCGGAAACGCCCATCCCCCATGACGCGCCCACGGGGCGCGTTGTTTTTTTGAAACAGGCGGCACCTTTGCAAGGCGCCGCTGCACCGAACTTCGATGGAGGCGCGTCAGCCCTCGGGTGTTCTTTTTTCTCATGCTCAGCATCCACGCAGATACCTCGCACGTCATCCAGTTGGCCGTTGGACCGGCCTTCATGCTGGCTGCCATCGGGGGCACGCTGACCGTCCTGACCAATCGGCTGGCGCGTGTCAACGACCGCATGCACAAGTGCCGCGACGATGGCGATGAAGCCCCCGACGGCAAGCTCGTCGAACTCGAAGCCGAGCGCACGGTCCTCAATCGCCGCGCCAGGATCCTCAATGCCGCGGTGTCGACGGCGGCGCTGTGCGGCGTCATCGTCTGCCTGCTGATCGGATCGCTGTTCGTTGCCAACGAACTCGAGCTGAGCTTCGACCGGCCGGTTGCCGTGCTCTTCATCGCCGCCATGCTGGCGTTGATCGTGACCTATGTGCTGATGCTGGTCGAGATCTTCGTCACCCAGCACAGCATCAATCCGACGTAGTCAGGCCCCCACGCTCCCCACTTCGTGTGGTTCGCTGCCCCCCGAGCAACTGTGTTTTGGGTCAAGGGGTAGCTGCGTGAAATTCGTCACTCCAGGGCTGCCCGGTACGCGCCATAGCGTTGAGGATGCGCAACAGCTTGTGCGAGCAGGCCGTGAGAGCGACCTGTTTGGGCTTGCCCGCGGCGATCAGACGCTCGTAGAACGCGTGGATGACCGGGTTGAAGCGCACCGCGCTGAGCATGGCCATGTGCAGCATGCTGCGCACGATGCTGCGTCCGCCCCAGACGTGACGCTTGCCCCTGGCCTTGCCGGAGTCGCAGTTCAACGGAGCCAGGCCTGCCAGCTTGGCTGCACGCGCCGAACTGACCGTACCCAGCTCGGGCATGAAGGCCAGGATCGTGGCGCAGGTGGCAGGGCCCACGCCCTTGATGGATTCGAAGCGCCGGGCCTGCTCCTTGAAGTGCTGCTCCAGGTGCGCGTCGATGTCCTTGTCGAGTTGGGCAATCTGCTGGTCCAGCGTCTTGATGACGGCCCGGATGCTGTCTCGCAGCACCCGGATGGCGCCGCCCAGGCGATTCTT
>DASXKG010000665.1:0-1697 GCA_036496965.1 Variovorax sp. | reverse complement strand
CTTCGAGGTCACGAAACCGGAATAAACGACGGCCGCTACGGCAGCGAGGCAAAGCAAAAGGGTGGCCATTGGGGGACTCCAAAATGAGTGCGTTGCGACGATTATAGGGTAAACCCTAGTATCTTGCAACGCGCCGACTTTGCTGCCGTGGCGCGTCAGTCACTCCTTGTGATCGGAATGGTCCGGTCGGCGGCTCAGGCCGCAACGCTGCGGGGAGTGCCAGCCGGCGCGTGCTCGGTCCTTGCGTCGACGCCTTCGCCGGCAAGCTGCAGGTCGGCCGCGTAGCTGCCCGAAGCGACCATGAAGGCCCCCGCCGCGAGAAGACCGAAGACCGGCATCGCGATCAGCGCGTTTTCGAGGCTCCACATGTCCGACAGCACACCGGCGATGAACGGACCCGCGGCCAGTCCCAGCAGGTTCTGGAACAGCGACAGCACCGATGCGCCGGTGGCGCGGATGCCGGGGTGGATCACGTCGATGACCACGGCGGCGACCACGCCGACGCTGCAGGTCATGAGCAAGCCGCCCAGCTCGAGCAGTGTGAACTGCGTCTCATGGGTGAGTTCCAGCCCGACATGCCTGGCGCCGAAAGCCAGCGCCAGCACCGCCGCCGACGCCACGCAGACCGCGGCCGTCACCTGCAGCTTGGCCGCCGGCCTGTTGGTGCCGGCAAGGTCGGCGAGCCCGCCCCACACCACGCTGCCCAGCGCACCGCAGAGCACCACCACCGCGGCGCGAATCCCGGCCTGCTCCGGCGTGAGGCCATGCATGCGATTGAGGTAGCTCGGCAACCAGGCCCAGACGGCCGAGACCAGGATGAGTTGCGCCGGCGCAGCGATGCACACCCACAGCAGCGTGCGCGAGCGCATCAGCCGCTTCACGATGGCGCGCGCCGCGCCCTGCGTCGAACGCGTGGCCTGGTCGATGCGCGGCGTGAGCGCCACGGTGCGGTAATCGCGCACCCATGCGTAGAGCAGCGCGAGGATCAGGCCCGGCACACCGACGACGCCGAAGGCCGCCTGCCAGCCCCATCGCGCGGCGATGACGCCGCCGAGCATCACGCCCAACACCGAGCCGACCGAAGCGGAGGCGAAGAAGGCCGCCATCAGTGCGCCGCGCATGCGCGCCGGAAAGTGGCTCGCGATGAGCGCTGCGCCCACCGAGCCGTAGCCCGCCTCGCCCAGGCCCACCGTCGCGCGTGCCGCCAGCAGCTGGCCGTAGTTGCGGGTGAACATGCACGAGATCGTCGCCAGGCTCCAGACGGTGGCCATCGCGACGATGCTCTTCACGCGGCTGAAACGGTCGGCGTACAGCGCGATCGGGATCCCGCCCAGCGCGACCGTCACCGAGACGGCGGAAACCAGCGCGCCGAGCTGCTTGTCCGACAGGCTCCAGGCCTCTTTCAGGTGCGGAAAGAGCGACACGATCACCTGGCGATCGATGTAGTCGACCATCATCAGCCCGACCGTCATGGCAAACACGAACCACGCCTGGCGCGGGCCGATCAGGTAGCCGTCGGACGGGCTCTGCTTGGCGTCGAGGGAATGCAAATCCATGTCGATCTCCTTGTGTCAGGCCACGAGCACGGTTGCGCCGGTGGAATTGACCGCGATGTAGGTATGGCGCACGCGCGCCTGGCCCGGGCCGGGCTCGCCGACATCGACGTTCTCCAGCCTGAGGACTTTCGGTCCGCCGAT
>DASXKG010000664.1:0-4886 GCA_036496965.1 Variovorax sp. | reverse complement strand
CGAGGGGAACTTGTCCGAGTCGGTGAAGACCGTCGCCACCCCGTGCGCGCGCGCGAGCGCGAGGAACCCGGTTGTCATGAAGCTCGGATGGCGCACGTCCATCACATGACGCAGTGCCCGGCTGCCGACCTTCTTCGGCAGCAGATCGAGAAAGGCCGCGAAGTCGTCGGGATCGAAAGCCTTGGTCGCCATGAACTGCCACACGATCGGCCCCAGCTTGTCACCCAATTCGGAGATGCCGCTGTCGATGAAGCGCGTCACCGATTCGCCGGCGCCGGCCAGCAGCTTGCGGTTGGTGGCGAAGCGTGTCGCCTTGAGCGAGAACATGAAGCCTTCCGGCGTTTCGTCGTGCCATTTGCGGAATGTGGGCGGCTTGAAGCTGCTGTAGTAGGTGCCGTTGACTTCGATCGCCGTCAGCTGCCGGCTCGCGTAGCTGAGCTCCTGCGCCTGCGGCAGCTTGGCCGGGTAGAAGTTGTTGCGCCAGGGCTCGTAGGTCCAGCCGCCGATGCCCACGCGGATGCGCATGCCGGACGCCGGCGGCGCAGGTTCGGGTTCTTTCTTGGCACGGGCGCTCATGTCTTCCTTCGGTCGCTGTGGGCCTCGTCTTTTTATCCCATCCTTTCGCCGCCTGCCAAGACCAACTAACATCCTTGCCTCAACCCGCGGAGAACCTCATGAACGCCCCCCTGCACCGCGAAATTCCCAGCGGCCTGCTCGATGCCGGCCGCGCGCTGGCCGATGTATCGTCCCGATGGGACCGCGACATCGTCCCGCAGCTGACCGACTACATCGCCATTCCCGCCAAGTCGCCCGGCTTCGACAAGGATTGGCTCGCCCATGGCTACCTCGAGACTGTGCTGCGCAACGCGGCGGCCTGGGTCGAGGCCCAGAAGGTCGAGGGCTTGAAGCTCGAGATCGTGCGCCTCGAGGGCCGCACGCCGGTGCTCTTCTTCGAGGTGCCCGCCACCGGGACCGACATGAAGGAAACCGTGCTGATGTACGGCCATCTCGACAAACAGCCCGAATTCACCGGCTGGCGCAACGACCTCGGTCCCTGGACGCCGAAATACGAGGACGGGCTGCTCTACGGCCGCGGCGGCGCCGACGACGGCTATGCGGTGTACGCCAGCGTCGCGGCGCTGCAGGCGCTCAAGGCGCAGGGTGCGGCCCATCCGCGCATCGTCGGCCTGGTCGAGACCTGCGAGGAATCGGGCTCCTACGACCTGCTGCCCTACGTCGACGCGCTGCGCCCGCGCCTGGGCGATGTGTCGCTCGTCATCTGCCTCGATTCCGGGGCCGGCAACTACGACCAGCTGTGGCTCACGAACTCGCTGCGCGGCATGGCCAGCGGCACGCTCAAGGTCGAGATCCTGACCGAAGGGGTCCATTCCGGCGATGCATCCGGCCTCGTGCCTTCGAGCTTTCGCATCATGCGGCAGGTGCTCGACCGCCTCGAGGACAGCAAGACCGGCCGCCTGCTGCCGCAGAGCTTCCATTGCGAGGTGCCGGCCGAGCGGCTGGCGCAGGCGCGCGCCACCGCCGCCATCCTCGGCGAGCAGATCTACAAGCGCTTTCCCTGGGCCCACTACGACTGCGGCGGCTCGACCGCCTTCGCCCTGCCGACCACCACCGATCCGGTCGAGGCGCTGCTCAATCGCACCTGGAAGCCGACCCTGTCGGTCACCGGGGCCGAGGGCTTTCCGGCCTTGAAGGACGCGGGCAACGTCCTGCGTCCCTACACCGCCTTCAAGCTCTCGCTGCGGCTGCCGCCGCTGGTCGAGGCCGACCAGGCCGTGCAGCAGCTCAAGGCCCTGCTGGAGGACAACGCGCCCTACCAGGCCAGGGTCAGCTTCGAATCAGGCGGCGGCGCCACGGGCTGGAACGCGCCCGACACCGCGCCCTGGTTCGAACGCGCGCTGAATGCCGCCTCGCAGGCGCACTTCGGTGCCGATTGCGGCTACATCGGACAGGGCGGCACCATTCCGCTCATGAACATGCTCAGCCGCGGCTTCCCGCAGGCGCAGATGATGGTCTGCGGGGTTCTCGGGCCGAAGAGCAATGCGCACGGCCCGAACGAATTCCTGCACGTGCCCTACGCGAAGAAACTGACGGCCGCGGTGGCCGAGGTGATCGCCGCGCTGCCGGCCGAGCGCGCCGCCGCAGCAGCATCGGCTTGAACGCGCGGCGCATGCTGCCCGCGCCGGGCGGCGAGTCGCTGGCGCTGCGCGAATGGCCCTTGCCGGCCGGCCGCGCGCGGGCGGTCGTCGTCATGGTCCACGGCCTCGGCGAACATGCCGGCCGCTACGAGCGGGTGGCCGCGCGGCTCAACGAATGGGGCTATGCCGCCTGCGCCGCGGACCACCATGGGCACGGCGCGTCCAGCGGCGCCAGGGGTGGCCTGCCGAGCGTGGATCGTCTGGTCGACGACCTGGGTTTGGTGGTCGACGCCGCCCGTGCCGCCTGGCCGGGACTCCCGCTGGTGCTGCTGGGGCACAGCCTGGGCGGCCTGGTCGCCGCCAGTTTCGTGGTCCGGCAGGTGCGCCCGGTGGACGCGCTGGTGTTGTCCTCGCCGGCCCTCGACGCCGGACTGGGCGCGGCGCAGAAGGCGCTGATCGCGCTGCTGCTGCGCATCGCCCCCGGCGTGCGGGTGGGCAATGGCCTGAAGGCCGACTTCCTTTCGCACGACCGCGCGGTGGTCCAGGCCTACCGCGACGATCCGCTGTGCCACGACCGCATCGGCCCGCGGCTGGCGCGCTTTCTCGCGGACGAAGGGGCCAGGGTGCAGGCCGCAGCGCCTGGCTGGCAGGTGCCGACGCTGCTGCTCTATGCCGGCGACGACCGGCTGGTGAAGCCGGCCGGCAGCCGCGCCTTCACGGCGGCGGCGCCGGCCGCTGTGCTGCAGGCGCACTGCTTCGCCTCGCATTTCCACGAGATCTTCAACGAAAGCGACGCAGGCGCCGTGTTCGAGGCGCTGCGCCAATGGCTGGACGCGCGCTGGGGCGCCGAGTCGCTCAGCCCTTCTGCAGCAATCCGCTGAGCGAGGACAGCAAGTCTTCGTGATTGCCCAGGCCTTCGGCCGGCACCTGCCCCTTGGGCGTGAGGTGGTCGATCAGCGCCGGCAGCATCGTGGCCAGCATCGGCAGCAGGGTGGCGCTGTTGACGCCCAGCTTCTGCGCGATGCCGGACACCACGTCGCTGCCCAGCACGTCATGCAACTGGTTGCCCGAGATCGGCATGTTCGCGCCCTTGCCGACCCAGGAGTTGATGACGTCGCCCATGCCGGCCTGTTCGAATTTCGAGACCAGGCCGCCGAGGCCGCCTTGCGAGCCGTTGTTGGCCAAGAGGCCGCCGAGTGCGCCGGCGAGATCCCCCAGGTTGCCCAGTCCGCCGGCAGCGCTGCCCCCACTGGCCACGCTGCCGTCCTGCGGCTGTGCCTGGGTGCCGCCCAGCACCTGTCCCATGATCGAGTCGAGCAATCCCATGTCGAATTCCTTGTGTGTGGATGTGAAAGCTGAAACCGGACCGCTGCTACTTCGAACGTAGCGGACGCGGATTCAGCAGTGGTTCGCTGACGCCTTGCACCCCGACCAGGCCGAGCACGGTGACCAGGGCATTTTGCGCGCCGCTCCATGCGTCTGTCACGTCGATCCATTCGCCGAGTGCGTGGAAGCCGCCGGTCTGGCCGCCGCTGCCGACGATGATGGCCGGGATGCCGAGCGACATCGGCACGTTGGCGTCGGTGCTGGCGCCCGACAGCAGAGTCTTGCGGCCAAAGGCGGCGTTCGAGCGCACGGCGGCCTCGACGATCACCGAATCCGGCGCCGTATGACCGCCCGGCCGGTCGCCGACCAGCTTGCTCGACGCGCTCAGCGTGCTGACGTTCCAGCGCTTGTTCTCTTCGGCGACCGCATCGTCGATCGCGGCCAGGATCTTCTTCTCGGTCTCCAGCAGCGGGCCCATCTCGTCGGAGCGGATGTCGACCAACATCCGCGCGTCGGGCGCGATGGTGTTGATCGAAGTGCCCCCGCTCACCACGCCCACAGTGAAGGTGGTGCGTGGCACCTCGGGCGTCTGGATGTCGGCGATCCTGGCGATCGCGCGGCCCATGCCGTGGATGGCGCTCGGCACCTGGCCGAAGGCGCCGTAGCTGTGGCCGCCGGGGCCCTTGAACTCGACTTCGTAGCGGTGGCTGGCCGTGCCGAGCACCAGCACGTTGCCGTCCGGCGCCGGCTCGATGCCCACCATGCCGGCGATCTCGGGATGGTCGCGGAAGATGGCCTTCATGCCGCGCAGGTTGCCTTCGCCCTCCTCGCCGACGTCGGCGACGAACAGCAGGTCGCCGACGGTGCGCACGTGGTTCTGCTCGAGCACCTTGAGCCATGACAACAGCACCGACAGTCCGCGCGTGTCGTCGGAAATGCCGGGCGCGTACAGGACGCCGTCGCGCTCCTTCACCGTGACGTCGGTGCCGGCCGGGAACACGGTGTCGAGGTGGGCCGAAATCAGCAGCGTCGGACCGTTGCCGCTGCCCTTGCGCAGGCCGAGCACGTTGCCTTCGGCATCGATCTTCGCGTCGGGCAGCCCGAGCGCCTGCAGGCGCGCCAGGAAGGCCTCCGCGCGCCTCTGTTCCTTGAAGGGCGGCGCCTCGATCTCGGTCAGCATGCGCAGGTCTTCCAGCGAACGCTGGTGGTCGGCCAGCACGGCGTCGAGCAGCTGGTGGATGGCGGGCGCCGCCATCAAGCTGGTGAAAGCCTGGTCGACCGCCGGTCGCACCTGCGTGGGCGTTGGCGCGACGGCGATCGGCTGCGCCTCTGTGGCCCCGGCTGCGCCCACCGCGGCGAGCAGCAGCAGCCAGCGCCGCGCCGGCCTCATGACGAGGCCCCGGC
>DASXKG010000663.1:0-2571 GCA_036496965.1 Variovorax sp. | reverse complement strand
CGGCGCCGACTCGTGCTGCACCAGGTCGAAGGCCAGGTTGAGCGAGGCCAGCACTGCGATCCGGTCGCGGGCCTTGACCTTGCCTGCATCCCGGATCTTGCACATCGCCGCGTCGACGCGCTCGACGGCGTCGCGCAGCTGCGCCTCGCCGCCTTCGGGGCAGCCGAGCAGGTAGCTCTGGCCCATGATCTGGACTTCGATCTGTTTCATCGGGAGGCGTTCTGGTCTTGAGGGGGGTCGACGGGCAAGCGGTCGATCAGGGCATCGATCCGGGTGCGGGCCGCGGCCAGCCGGGATTTGAGCGAGTCGCGCTCGCGCGTGAGGGCCTCGACCTGGTCCTGCAGCAACGCATTGGTGCGCTGTACTTCTTCATGGCGCACGAGCAGGCGTTCCACGCGCTCGGCGATCTGGTCAATACGGCTGGATGCAGGCATGGGGGGCGATTGTAGTTTCCGGCGCCCCGGCGTTGGGATGGCGCGCCGCACGCGGCCCTACAATTCCACGCGTTGGTGCTCGCGCCGTGGTTCACGCGGCGCAGTTCAACGGGAAGCAGGAGGGAAGGCCCAGCGGGCCGGACCAACCTGCGCTGCCCCCGCAACGGTCAAGCAGCCGGCATCTTCGGATGCCGCCCTCGCCATTCAGCCACTGGGCGCCCTGAAACAGGCACCTGGGAAGGCGGCGTGGGTTGTGCTGTCAGCCCGGATACCGGCCAACGAGGCGGCCGCCGCATGTCCCAAGCATGCGGGCGGCCATGACGTTCGTGCGCCGGCGGGGAAGCCGGCGAAGGACCTTGATTGCTCTCGTCGCTCCCATGAAAAATCGTGTTTCTCCCACGCGCGCCCATCGACGCGCTTCGCCATGGGCGTTTTCGCGCGCCCATGCCATCTCACTCTCCGCGGCACCCCTGGTGGCAGGACTTGCCGGAGCGCCGGCGCCAGCCTCGGCCCAGGATGCAGCCGCCACGCTGCCCGAGACAGTCGTGACCGCCACCCGCGTGGCCACGCCGATCCAGGACGTGGTGTCAGACACGGTGGTCATCGACCGTGCCCAGATCGAGCAGCAGGCCAGCCGTACCTTGCCGGAAATCCTGGCCCGGCTCGCGGGGGTCCAGATCTCGGCCAACGGCGGCCTGGGCCAGTCGAGCAGCGTGTTCATCCGCGGCGCCGATGCCAACGGCGTCATCCTGATGATCGACGGCGTGCGCTATGGCTCGGCCACGCTCGGCACGCCGGTGTGGGACAACATCCCGGTCGAGATGATCGACCGCATCGAAGTGGTCAAGGGACCGGCCTCGGCGCTCTATGGCAGCGACGGCGTCGGCGGCGTGGTGCAGATCTTCACCCGCAAGGCGAACGCCGACGATCCGGTGTTCAGCCCGCGCGTGACGACGACGCTGGGCAGCGACAGCTACCGGCAGCTTGGCGCCGGCTTCAGCGGCGCCTCCGGAGCGGCGACCTATTCGCTCGACCTCACGCGCACCACGGTCAATAGTTTCTCGGCGACCAACCCGAACGCGCAATTCGGCGTGTTCAACCCGGATCGCGACCCGTTCGACCAGACCGCTGTCAATGCATCCTTCGGCTATCAGCTCAACAGTGCCTGGAAGCTCAGTGCGGGCCTGCTCAATTCCGAGGGGCTGGTCCATTACGACGACGGCCCCCAGTTCGATACCCGGGCCACGGTGCGCACCGAGGTCGGCTATCTCGGCGCGACCGGGCAGATCACATCGGACTGGACCACCCAACTGCGCTACTCGCACAGCGAGGACTACTTCCGCAACATCGTCGCGCAGCCCTACAACCTTCCCGGGCTGTTCGAGACATCGGAGAATCAGTACCTTTGGCAGAACGACATCGCGACGCGCATCGGCACAGTGGTCGCCGGGCTCGAGCTGCGCGAGCAGGACGTGAAGAGCGACACCCAATACACCGTGACCCAGCGCGACATCGACTCGGCCTTCCTGGGCCTGAACGGCAGTTCGGGTGCGCAGAGCTGGCAGCTCAACACGCGCCACGACAGCAACTCGCAGTTCGGCGACGACAACACCTGGTTCGCCGGCTATGCCTATCGGCTGACGCCGAACTGGCGTGTCAACGTGTCGCAGGGCACGAGCTTCACTGCGCCGTCGTTCAACCAGCTCTACTACCCGGGGTTCGGCAATCCGTTGCTGCGGCCGCAAAACGGCAAGAACACCGATGCGGGCGTCACCTGGAGCCAGGATGGCCAGAGCGTGAAGCTGGTGGCGTACAACAACAAGATCGACAACTTCATCACCAACACCACCTTGCCGCAAAACCTTCCCTACGCGCGCATCACCGGCGAGACGCTCAGCTACGACGGGCAGTTCGCCAAGCTGGGGCTGCATGCGAGCTACGACTGGCTGGACCCGCGCAACGAAGCCACCGGGCAACTGCTGCCGCGGCGCTCCAGGGATCAGGCCACGCTATCGGCCGACTACACCCAGGGGCCGTGGCGCTATGGCGGCTCGGCGCTGTACGTGGGCCGCCGCTTCGACGACCCGGCCAACACGCTGGTGCTGGACCCCTACACCACGATCGACCTGCATGTGGA
>DASXKG010000662.1:0-6287 GCA_036496965.1 Variovorax sp. | reverse complement strand
GCGCCACTTGCAGGACCAGGCCGGCAACCAGGTGGGCGTGCAAACCGTCACCGCCCGCTTCGGCTCCCCCTACATCGCCTGCGAAGCCAGCTACGCGGTGGCCCAGCACGCGGTGCTCGATGCCTGGGCCGCGGCCCACGTGAGCGGCGAGCGGCCGGATGCGGTGCTGATCGGCTGCTTCGGCGACCCGGGCCTGTTCGCGCTGCGCGACGGCACCGGCGTGCCGGTCAGCGGGCTCGCCGAGGCCTCCTTTGCCGCCGCCGCGAAGATCGGCCGCTTTGCGATCGTCACCGGCGGCGAGGCCTGGCGGCCGATGCTGGAGCGGCTCGCGCAGGCCCTGGGCTTTGCGTCGTCGCTGGCCGGCATCCATACCGTCGCGCCGACCGGCGCCCAGTTGGCCGACGATCCGGCCGGCGCCCGCGCATTGCTGGGCGAGGCTTGCCGCGAGGCGGCCCGGCGCTTCGGTGCGGACGCGGTCATCTTGGGCGGCGCCGGCCTGGCCGGCATGGCGGCGGACATCGCCGCCGCGGTGCCGCAACCCCTGGTGGACAGCGTGCGCGCGGGCGGTGAATGGGCGCTCGAGGCGGCGCGCTCGAACAACGCGCAGGGCGCACGCGCCGGCTTCGGCGTGGCCTGGCAGAGCGTCTCCTGGGAGCTCGAGTCCTTGCACTGAACGTGGCGGGAGCCGGCTGGCGCGACCGCTCACCCCCACCGCTGGCGCGGTCGTGCCGACCATGTCACCATGCCGCAACGAGCCTGGCCATGCACCGGTCACGGCGCCAGCGGAGACCATCCATGGACAGCCCCCAGCCACATCCCACCCACCCGCATGCGGTCGAGCCGGCATCGCTGGCGCGGCCGCGCGGCATCGACCAGATCGCCGCCGGCGTGTCGACCAGCGACGGCGACGGCGTCAAGCTCACGCGGGTGCTGCACCAGCCACTGCAGCAGCGCCTGGATCCCTACCTGATGCTCGACGCCTTCGGCAGCGACAACCCCGGCGACTACATCGGCGGCTTCCCGAGTCATCCGCACCGCGGCTTCGAGACCGTGACCTACATGATCTCCGGGCGCATGCGACACCGCGACAGTGCCGGCCACGAAGGCCTGCTGTCCAACGGCGGCGTGCAGTGGATGACGGCCGGCCGCGGCCTGGTGCACAGCGAGCTGCCCGAGCAGGAAGACGGCCTGATGGAGGGCTTCCAGCTCTGGCTCAACCTGCCGGCCAAGGACAAGATGCGCAAGCCCTGGTATCGCGACATCCAGAGCCGGGAAATCCCCGAATTCACCACCACCGCCGGCGTGCACGTGCGCGTCATCGCAGGGGCCAGCCATGGGGTGCAGGGTGCCGTGCAGCGCGAGCACACCGAGCCGCTCTACCTGGACCTGACGCTGCCACCCGGCGCCGAATTCACCCAGCCGCTGCCGGACGACCGCAATGCGCTGGTCTACGTGTTCCGCGAATCGGTTTTTATCGGCAGCGCCGAGATCCCGACCAAGCGCATGGCGATCCTGGCCAACGATCCCGGCAGCGACGGCATCGGGCTGCGCGCCCCCGCCACCAACCACAGCCCGGCGCGCGCCCTGCTGATCGCGGGCAAGCCGCTGCACGAGCCGATCGCCCAGTACGGCCCCTTCGTGATGAACACGCGCGAGCAGGTGACGCAGGCGGTGCACGACTTCCAGAGCGGCAAACTGGGCTGAATTCACTGGCCCCCACGCTCCCCCACTTCGTGTGGGTCGCTGCCCCCGAGGGGGCCGCAGGCCGCCTTGGGGCGGCCCGGCGCCAGCCTGACCCGCGCAGGTTCACCTAACTTTACGCGCGCTAACCCCGGGCTCATGGTCGGGACACATGAGGACGCCACACTTGCCTTCACCTGCTGCCCATCGGCGGCGGGCTTCGTCGAAAGGAAGCACTCTCATGATCCCGTCCCGCAAGAGCATTCTGGCAGCCGGCCTGCTGGCCTGCGCCACCTTGGCGTCGTCCGGCGCCTTCGCCCAGACGCCGCCGCCAGCGCCCGATGCACAGGCCGGTGCCCAAGCTGCGGCGCCTCGGGCTCACGGCCCGCACGGCGCGGATATGGCGCAACGCTTCGAGCGCATGCAAGCCGAGCATGCCAAGCGCTTGGCAGCCATGAAGGCCAAGCTCAACCTGACCCCGGCGCAGCAAGGCGCATGGGACACCTTCGCGGCCGCGCAACAACCGCCGGCCCATCCGCCGGGCGACATGCGCGCGCGCTGGGAAGAGTTCCAGAAGATGACCACGCCGGAGCGCCTGGACCGCATGCAGCAGCGCCAGACCGAGCGGGCCGCGAATTTTGCCAAGCGCGCCGACGCCACGCGCACCTTCTACGCCACGCTGTCGCCTGAACAGCAGAAGACCTTCGACACCGAGTCGCTGCCGCGCCGGGCTCCCGGTGGCCCCGGCGGCCGTCGCCACGGCCCGCCGCCGGCGAAGAGCTGATCCGCCCGCATCCAGCCGCCAGGCCCGAGACGCCCCCGCGTCCCGGGCCTTTTTTGTGCGGCGCCCGCGCCAGCGGCGACCTCCCTGTTTTCCGCCTGAAAGCCTACAGGGCGGGGTGGGTGCGCGGCCTACATTGACCGAATGTCGCAGCACACTGTCATGCTGGCCGGCGAGACCGATTCGCTCGGCTTCCGGCGCGAGGCGCGGGCCCTGCTCGCAGCGCTCGTCGCGCCCGACGAGGTGCAATGGATCGCCCGCGACCCCACGCCAGGCGAGTTGTTCGCCACGCGCAGCGGACGCCTCGCCCTGCGCCATGCGCCCAGCCATGCGGCGAGGCACGCGCTCCTGCCACAGTCTTTCATCTCGCTGTGCGAGACCGTCCTGCTGCATAGCGCGGCGCTGCGCTTCGCGCTGCTCTACCGCCTGCTCTGGCGGGCCGTCCACGAGCCAGGCCTGCTGCACGATCCGCTCGACGCCGACCGCGTTCAGGCGCTGCACATGGCCCAGGGCGTGCGCCGTGACATGCAGAAGATGAAGACGCTGATCGACTTCCGCTCGATCGACGACGAACGCGGCGCCGAGGACTTGCAGCTGGCCTGGTACGAACCCGAGCACCACATTGTCGAAGCCATCGCGCCTTTCTTCGTACGGCGGCTGAAGCGGCATCGGTGGGTGATCCTCACACCGGAGCGCAGCATGCGCTGGGATGGCGAACAGCTGCTCGAATTCGGACCGGGCTTGCGCAAGGCGACCGTGCCCCCCACCGGCGTGGGCGATGCACGATGGCTCGCCTGCTATCGCGCCGTCTTCAGCGCCGCGCAGCCAGCCCTGTGCCGCGCCTGGGATCGGACCCCGCAAGACCCGGACTAGGAGTGCGCCTCCAATCGATGCTGCAGTGCAGCAAAACCGACCTGAAAAGCCTATAGTTCAGGTATGACGCCCAGCTTTTCCTCCCCTCGGTTCTTCAATCCCCTGAGCTTGTGGGCCGATGTCGCCCTCAAGACCCAGGAGATGCTGCTCTCGTCCGGGTCGGTCATCCAGATCCGCACCGGGCGCATGGCCACGGCCGGCCTGACGCCGAGCGACGTCGACCTGGCGGAATTCCAGCTGATGGGCCACGAGAAACTCGCCGCTGTCAGCGAGGCCGGCGCGGCCATGGCCGGCCAGCTTCACACCACCCTGTTCGCGCTCGTCAACCGGTCCGTGAAGCATTGGCTCGGCGGCGGCGTGGCGCTATTTTCAATGGCCACCAGCATCACGCCGGCGCAGGCAGTGAGCCATGCCGAGGCCCTCGGCAGCGCGACCGCGCGATCGGCCGAAGCCCTGAGCCAGCTTTCCAGCGCCAGCGCGCGCATCGTGCAGCGCGGGCTCAAGCCCATTCATGCCAAGGCGACGTCCAACGCGCGCCGCCTTGCAGCGCCCAAGAGCTGATCACCCGGCCGCCGGCACCAGCCGGAGCAAGGTGATTTCCGACGGTGCGCCGAAGCGCTTCGGTGGGCCCCAATATCCGGTGCCGCGACTGGTGTAGACCCACATCTCGCGCAGCCGGTGCAGGCCGGCCGTGAAGGGCTGCTGCAGCGGCACGAAGAGGTTCCACGGAAAGAACTGCCCGCCGTGCGTGTGGCCGGAAAGCTGCAGGTGGTAGCCCGCGTCCGCAGCGGCCGGTGCGCTGCGCGGCTGGTGCGCCAGCAGGACGCGCGTGTGCACCAGGGGCGGTGCGTCGTTCAGTGCGCGGTGCGGATCGCTTTCGTGCGCGGCGTCGAAATGGCCGCCGCTGAAATCGGTGACACCGGCCACCAGGAGTGCGCTGTCGACCACCTCCTCGTCGGTCTGAGCGCCCTTCACGCTGCGCCGCTGCAGCACCACGTGCTCGTTGAGCAGCACCCGCAGGCCGAGGCGGCGCAGTTCGTCGATCCAGGCATGCGCACCGGCGTAGTACTCGTGGTTGCCCGTCACCACAAAGGTACCGTGGGTGGCGCGCAGCGTCGCCAGCGGGGCGACGTGATCGCGCAACTCGGCCACGCTGCCATCGACCAGATCGCCGGTGATGGCGATCATGTCGGCGCCCAGCCCGTTGACCGCCGCCACGATCCGCTGGATGTAGCCGCGCTTGATGGTCGGGCCGACATGGATGTCGCTCAGTTGCGCGATCGTGAAGCCGGCCAGACCCGGTGGCAGGTTGCGGATCGGCACGTCCACCCGCACCACGCCGGCAGTGCGGCGCGCGTTGAGAAGACCGATCAGGGAGATGGCCGTGGCCGCCAGCGGCACCGCCGCAGCGCTCCAACTGCGCCACCAGGCCGCATCAAACGCATGACCGGAAGCCAGCGCCGTCGCCAGCCAACCCGTCAAGAGGCCTGCATCGCGCAGCACCGTGAGCACCAACATGGACGAGAACCAGCCCATGCTGAGCAGGCCGATCCATTTCCAGACGTCGCCGACCCTATATTTGATTTCGGAACGCCGCCCAATGAAGGGCAGCGGCATCGTCAACGCCGACACCAGCAGCGCGACCACCAGCGTCGCCTGTGCGCCCTCGAACACCGCCAACGCCGGCAGCAGCCGCAGGCCGATGTACACATGCAGCAGCGTGACGAGAATGATCATGGGGCGAAGCCGCATCGGTGCCTTGGGAATCGGGCTGCGCCCGGACCCATGATGTGCGGGCGCCCCCCAGTGCAATCAAGCCCACGGCTCATGTCTTTCTTTGGCCGCCGAAGGCCGGCCCCTTCGTGGGCAGCCGCGGAACCGGCTTCGCCGGGCCGCCGGCTGCGCCCCCCGGCAGGGGGGAGGGCGAAGCGACACGAAGTGTCGCGCAGCCTGGGGGGCGAGCCTAGCTATGCGCGCTGATGTCGGTGCCGGACGGCCAGACGAACACGGTGTGGCTCGACTGGCCGGGCAGCACGTCGACCTGCTGCCTGAGCACCTGGCCCGCCAGCGTGGCTTCGACCTCGTAGTGGCCGGGATCGAGCCGCGCCACCAGGATCGGGCCGCTGGAGGCCACCTGGTTCAGGATCACGTGGCCGGACCCGTCGCGGATGGTCAGCATCACGGCCGAGGCGGTCACCGGCGCCTTGCCATCCTTGACCGAGAACTCGAAGCTCGCCGGCCAACGCGGCTCGACGGTCTGCATCAGCGCCGCTTCGTCGCCGCTGACGCCGCCGCTCATGTACTCGACGCCGTTCACCATCTCGATCGGCGGGTTGTACACCGCGTGCGCCGCCGCGACGGCCAGAAGTGCTGAACCGCCGCATGCCCAGGCGGCCAGCGGCCGCCGGAAACGATGTGAATTCATCGTCGTGTCCTTTGCTCGAAAAGGGCGTGAAAGGAAATATCAACCCCGCACTATCGACAACAAGACTTAGGCGAACCTGATCTGCTTCAGTCGCCGATGCGCGCGGAGGCTTGCTGTTCGGCGGCGGGCAGCCCCATGGCCGCGGCGAAGTCGATGTTCGACGGCCACACGAAGGCGGCCTTGGAAGACAGGCCGTTGAACACGATCAACGGCTCCTGCAGCGTCAACCCGGCCAGGGTGGCCTCGACGTCGTAGCTGCCGGGATCGAGCCGCGCCAGCATGTACGGCGCGTCGGTGCTGGCCTGCATCACGGTCTTGCCGGTGTAGTGCTCGCGCACCGTGACCTGCACGTCGCCCGGGAACCGGCCCCCCGGGGCGCGGCTGACGGCGAATTGCAGCGTCGCCGCCCAGCGCGGCGACACCATTTGCATGAAGGCGGCTTCGGCGGGGCTCCGGCCACCGCACATGTACTCGACGCCCTGCGCCATTCGTATCGGCGGATTGGTCAGCGCGTGCGCCGACGCGATC
>DASXKG010000661.1:0-2245 GCA_036496965.1 Variovorax sp. | reverse complement strand
CTGCTCGATCGCGTCGACGCGGTCCGGATAGAAGGCCAAATGGTCCTTGATCTCCTCACGAATAGACGCGCATGAATCCGTGTCTTTCGCCCGTTGCCGCACAATCGAAGGCATGCGAACCATCGGACTCATCGGCGGAATGAGCTGGGAATCCAGCAGCGAGTACTACCGGCTCATCAACCAACTGGTGCGCGACCGGCTCGGCCCGCTGCGTTCGGCGCAGGTCCTGATGTTCAGCGTGGACTTCGGACCGGTAGCACGTGCTCAGCACGAGGGCCGTTGGGACGATGCGGCCGCCATCCTCGAAGCGGCCGCGCAGCGCCTGGCGGCCGGCGGCGCCGAGTGCATCGTGCTGTGCACGAACACGATGCACAAGGTGGCCGATCGCATCCGGGAGGCCACGCCGCTGCCCTTCCTGCACATCGCCGATCCGGTGGGGCAGGGCGCTGGCCGACTGGGCGTGAAGAAGGTCGGATTGCTCGGCACGGCCTTCACGATGAACGAAGGCTTCATGAAGGAACGGCTACGCCAGGCGCACGGCCTGGAGGTCCTGGTGCCCGGGGCGGACGAGCGCGCGGATATCCACCGGATCATCTACGACGAACTGTGCGCCGGCATCGTGCGTGACGAATCGCGGGCGATCTATCGCCGGGTGATCCGCTCGCTGGCCGCGCGCGGCGCCGAAGCCGTCATCCTCGGCTGCACCGAGATCACGCTGCTGGTGACGGCGGCCGACAGCGGCTTGCCGCTGCTGGACAGCACCGCCCTGCATGCCGCCGCCGCGGTCGATTTCGCGCTCGCGGATGAGTCGGCCGAAACGGCCTGAAGAGTGCAAAATCTTCCGTGGCAATCAACCTACGGAGGTGACGCGCAATGACCATCAACACGCCGCAACTGATCGAGACGGCCAAGGCCATGATGGCCGCGGGCAAGGGCATGCTGGCCATCGACGAGAGCACCAGCACCTGCAACCGGCGCTTCGCAGCCGCGGGAATTGCGCAGACGGTGGAGATGCGCCGCGCCTATCGCGAGCTGCTGGTGACCGCGCCAGGCATCGGCGAATTCATCAGCGGCATGATCCTCTACGACGAAACGATCCACCAGGCGGCGAACGACGGCAGGCCCTTCGTGAAGATCCTGCAGGGCAGCGGCATCGTGCCCGGCATCAAGGTCGATCTGGGCGCCAAGGACCTTGCAGCGCATCCGGGCGAGACGGTGACCGAAGGCCTCGACGGCCTGCGTGAACGGCTGGCCGCCTATGCTGGCCTGGGCGCTCGCTTCGCCAAGTGGCGGGGCGTGATCCACATCGCGGGCGCGGGCGTGCCGAGCCAGGGCGGCATCGACGTGAATGCCCACGCGCTGGCGCGCTATGCGGCGCTGTGCCAGGAAGCCGGCCTGGTGCCGGTGGTCGAACCCGAGGTGCTGATGGACGGCGACCATTCGCTGGCGCGCTGCGCCGAGGTCACGCAGGCGGTGCTGCAACAGGTCTTCGCGCAGTTGGCCAGCCAGCGGGTGCAGCTGGAGGGCATGGTCCTGAAGCCCAACATGGTGGTGGCCGGGCTCGGCTGCCCGGTTCAGCCCGCGGTGGAGGAGGTCGCGGACGCCACCGTGCACTGCCTGCTGCGCAGCGTGCCCGCCGCTGTCGCCGGCATCGCCTTCCTGTCCGGCGGCCAGCCCAGCGAGGCAGCATCCGCGCGCCTGAGCGCCATGCATGCCCGGTTCCGGCCGCCGGCCCGTCGCGAATTGCCTTGGCCGCTGACCTTCTCCTTCGCGCGCGCCATCCAGCAGCCGGCGCTCGAACTCTGGGCCGGCCGCGACGAGAACCGCGCCGCTGCCCAGCGTGCGCTGGTGCATCGCGCGCGCTGCAACGGCGCGGCCCTGCGCGGCGCGTACGATCCGGCCATGGAAGCCGCCTGAGCGCTGCCGGGCCGCCCGAAGCAGCGAAGGCCACGGCCGCCAGGGCTATTTCCGGGCCAGGGGAATCTGCAGATTGGTCGGTCGGTTGGCCTCCGTGTCGAAGCCGCGGCCATCGATGTTGCGTGCGCCCCAGAACAAGAGGCCATGCGAGACGAACACGAGGTCGTACTCCATGAAGTTCTTGCCCTCGACCAGGCCGAATGGCACGAAGGTCTTGCCGAAGATGCTCTGCGTGCCGCCCACCTCCCACTTGGCGTAGCCCTTGCTCGCCACCTGATTGAGCAGGTCGGCAAAGCCCTGGATCAGCGGCGTCACCTCGTAGGCTTCG
>DASXKG010000660.1:0-5402 GCA_036496965.1 Variovorax sp. | reverse complement strand
GGCTTGCGTCACCAGGTTGCCGCTGCCGTAGAAGATCGACAGCGAAGGATTGACCGGCCCGGGCACGCCATTGGCCGGGAACAGCGCCAGTTGCGGCGGCGCGCCGCTGGAGAAGAGCGTGTCGGGCGACAGGCTCGGCAGCAGGGTGGCGATGCCATTCGCGTATTGGGTCGAATAGATGTCGGTGGTCGCCGTGTAGACGTTGCCGAATTCGTTCTGCCAGCTGGTCGTGATAAAGGGCGTGAACACCGTGGCGCCGAGCGCCGGCCAGCCGCTGAACGAATAGTCGATCAAGAGGCTGATGGCCGAGGGCGCGGACATGGGCGCGACCGCGGTCACGGAGGTCCCCACCGACTGCAGTTCGCGCAGGGCGGCCAGCGCCACGTAGCCCCCCTGCGAATAGCCAGCGACGAGCAGCGAGCCGCCTGTCGCGACACCCACAGTGGGCAGGGCGGTGCGTGCGGCGGTGAGCGCGTCCGCCATGTCCTTGCCCTGCTGGTTGCCGTTGAGGTAGGGGTGGTAGGGCAGGGGCGATGTGTCGTAGCCGGCGTAGTTCGGCGCCACCACGATGAAGCCCTGGGCGGCGAAGAAAGCCGCCACCAGCGAGCCCTCGGCGGCGGCCGGCTGGTTCACATTGACCCAGTTGGCGATGTTGTAGGCGCGTGCCGTGGCGGTGCCGTGTGCGTAGAGCACGATCGGCCGCGTCCCGTTGCAGCTGGGGTTGGTGCCCGTGGGCACCATCACCGCGGCGGTCGCGGTGGTCGCTTCGCCCTGGCCGCCGATGGTGCGGTAGGTCAGGTAGCGCACGTCGATGCCGCAGACCGGCGTGCCGGCCAGTTGCTTGAGTTGCTGGCCGGTGGTGTTGGCAATCAGCAGGATCGTCAGGTCGCTGGCAGACAAGCTCGCGACCACCGGCGGCGGCAGGGTCACGACCGAGCCGCGCGCCGTCGAGCCGGTGGACGACCCGCCGCTGAAGCTGAATCCACCCCCACCGCCGCCGCAGCCGGCAAGCAGGAGGGCGGCGCTGGCGACGGCGATGGCGGGCAGTCTTCTCATGGGTGCGTCTCCTCGGGCGGTGGGTCGAAGTGGTGCCCGATTTTGGGCAGGGCCCGAGGCAGGCGCAAGCGGCGTTTGCCTACACGGGCTCAGTCGTCTTGCGAAGCCCAATCGACCAGCGCATCGAAGGCCGGCCGCGCGGCGGCCGCATTGCCCTGGTTCGCGATCGCCACGACGACCCAGCGCCTGCCACTGGCGCCATCGACAAAGCCGGCCACGCCGGCGGCATCGCGCAGGGTGCCGGTCTTCAGGTGGGCGGCGCCGCCCGAGCGCAGGGCCCGCTTGCGCAGCGTGCCGTCGACCCCCGAGGCGGGCAGCGACGAGGCCAGCTCCGGCATCACCGGCGAGCGCCAGGCCACCTGCAGCATCTTGCCGAGCGCGGCCGCGGTGATCCGCTCGTCGCGCGACAGGCCGGAGCCGTTGTCGAGCAGCGGCGGCGCCGAGTCGGCGCCGATGCGCTCGTGCCACCACTGGGCGAGGGCGGCGCGCGCGTCCTCGCGCGTGCCGCGTTGCTTCTGCTGCAGGCCGAGGGTCAGGAAAAGCTGCTGCGCCATCACGTTGTTGCTGTATTTGTTGATGTCGCGGATCACCTGCGCCAGCGGCGGCGATGCGACTTCGAAGGCGGGCTGCAGCTCGGGCGGTACGCGCCCGTCGCGCACCTGGCCCTTCAGCCGCCCGCCCATCTCGGCCCAGAGCCCGGCGATCGCGCGCGCCGCGTAGCTGGCCGGGTCGGCGTAGGCGATCGGCCAGACCTTCTCGCCGCAGGCTGCCGGGTAGCTGCCCGCGAAGCCGATGCGCGCCGGATCGGCGAAATTGCCGCCCAGCGCATTGCGCCAGTCGCCGCATTCGCCGCCCGCCAGCGGCACCGCGGCCGGCATCGCGACGCCGGCCAGGGGCGGCTCGTAGTTCACCTGCGCGAGCTGAGCGCCGCGGTTCGGCACGAAGGTCATCAGCACCGACTTGAAGTTGATCAGCAGCGCGTCCGGCGCCGCGTTGTAGGGGCGCTGGCCTTCGCCGTCGAAGGCCGCCGGGTCGATCTCGGGCACCTCGAAGGCGCTGCGGTCCAGCACGATGTCGCCGTGGATGCTCTGGATGCCCAGGCCCTGCACCCGGCGCAGCAGCAGCCAGAGCCGCTCGATGACCAGCGTCGGATCGCCCTGGCCCTGGATGTACAGGTTGCCCTCGAGCGCACCATCGCGCACCGGGCCGTCGACGTACACCGGCGTGGTCCAGGTGAAGGCGGGGCCCAGCAGGTCGAGCGCCGCGTAAGTGGTGACCAACTTCATGATCGAGGCCGGATTGACGGGCACCTGGCTGCGCCAGGCCAGTCGCGGCGGCCGGAGGCCATCGGCATCGACGACCAGCATCGTCACGGCATCGCGCGGCACCTTGGCGCGCGCCAGGGCCGACTCGACCTCCGGGGGCAGGTTCTGCGCGGCGGCGGGTGTCGGCGCCAGCGCGGCGAATGCCGCCAGCGACAGGGCGCTTGCCAGCGCCAGGCGGCGAAGGTGGCCGCGCGCGCGCGCATGCAGCAGCCAGGATCGGAGGGGCGGAGCGGGAACCATCGGCGGATTATCCGGGGCCGGGCGCCGGCGGATGACGCCAGGGCCGCCCAGCCTCGATAATCCGGCGATGCCTTCCGCGACCCTTTCGTCCGCTGCCGCACCCAGGCTGCTCGCTTTCGACACCAGCACCGAAGCGCTGTCGATCGCAGTGCGCCACGGCGATCGGCTGTTCGAGCACGTGGGCCCTGGGGGCGCGCAATCGTCGTCCACCCTGATCCCTTCGATCCAGCAGCTGCTGCGCGCGGCCGGCCTGGCGCTCGGCGAGCTCGATGCCATCGCCTTCGGGCGTGGACCGGGTTCGTTCACCGGTCTGCGCACCGCTTGTTCGGTGGCGCAGGGGCTCGGCTTCGGCGCCGGCCTCAGGCTGCTGCCGATCGACACCCTCCATGCACTGGCGGAAGAGGCCCGGCATCGCTTCGGCGCCACCCGGGTGGTGGCGCTGCTCGACGCGCGCATGGACCAGGTCTATGCGGCGGCCTATGACCTGGCGCTGCCGCTCGCCACCAGCGAGGCCGAACTGCTGGCGCCCGAGGCAGTGCTGGTGCCGCCGGGGTGGACCCTGGCCGGCAATGCTTTCGCTGCCTACGGCGACCGGCTGCCCGCGGCGGCGGCGCGCCACGAGGCCCTGCCGACCGCGGCCGCCATGCTGCGCCTGGCACCGGCGCTGCTCGCGGCGGGTCGCAGCGTGGCGCCGGCCGAGGCCTGGCCGCTGTATGTTCGCGATAAAGTCGCGCAAACCACCGAGGAACGCGCAGCCCTGAAGGCGGTGCTCCCATCACCATGAGTGCCGTCCTGCAGCAGCCGCGCGAAGCACGCCTCGAACCCATCACCATCGAGCGGGTGCCCACCGTCTGCGCGATCGAGCAGACCGCCTTCACCCATCCGTGGACGCCGGCGAACTTCACCGACTCGCTGGCAGCCGGCTACCACTGCCAGTGCCTGGTCGCGCCGGCCGCCGAGAGCGAGGCCGCCGCACTTCCGGCGCGCCTGGGGGCGGGATTCTGGAGCCGGGCGGCCCAGCGTGCGCCGATCGAAACCATGATCGGCTACTTCGTCGCCATGAAGGGCGTGGACGAGGTGCACCTGCTCAATATCACGGTCGCGCCGGCGTTCCAGGGCCAAGGCTGGGCACCGTTGATGCTCGAGGCGCTGGCCGGCTGGTCGCGCGGCCAGAGCGCCCAATGGCTCTGGCTCGAGGTGCGCGCGAGCAATGGGCGGGCGCTGGCCATCTACGAACGCAATGGCTTTCGCCGCGTCGGCATGCGCAAGGGCTACTACCCGGCGCTGGGCGGTGGCCGGGAAGATGCCGTGGTCATGAGCCTGCGCCTGAACGAGTCCAACAGCGCCTGGGGCGGCCCGTGAAGCAGGCCCTGGCGCTCGATGCGCGGCAGCGCGCCATGCTCGAGGAGATGGGCATCAAGCTCATCGGGTGGCCGAGCGCGCCCGGCGCGGTCCCTGTTGCGGCCGCTGCTGTTGCGCCGGAGAGCGCGCCAGTCGCGCCACCGGTGCCCGCGGTTCGCCCTGCAGCGGCGGCGCTCGGCGCGGCGGTGCTCGCGGGGCCTGCGCGCCTTGTGTGCGGCAGCCCGGACGCGCCCGCCGGCGGCTGGCTGATCGTGGCCGACATGCCGCCGGGGCTCGACGGCCGTCATGGCGAGCCCTTCGAAGGGGATGCGGGCCAACTGCTGCTGAACATGCTGCGTGCACTGCAGTTGCCGGGGGGCCGGGTGCCGGTTCGGCTGATGCGCATCCATCGCGGCGTGGCCTCCGGCCAGCCCGGGAGCCCCGGCCCGATCGGCGAAGCCTGCGCCGGCGCCGTCGTGGCGCTGGCGCCCCAGGTGGTGCTCGCGATGGGCCCGCTGGCCGCGCAAAGCCTGCTGCACAGCAGCGAGCCGCTGGGCAAGCTGCGCGGACGTGTGATGGCGCTGGCCACGCAGCCCGCGCTGCCGCTCGTCGCCACCTATCACCCGGCCTATCTGCTGCGCAACCCGGCCGACAAGGGGCGCGCCTGGAACGACCTCTGCCTGGCCGCCGACCTGTTGGGCCCCGGCGGCTGAGCGGCGCCGACGCCGACTCCCGGGGGGCCGCGCCTAGAATTCGCCCCATGACTTTCCTGGACAAGCTGCGCGCCGCCGAGCGCCAAAACGGCTCGCTGCTGTGTGTCGGCCTCGATCCCGAACCGACCCGTTTTCCCGACCGCCTGCGCGGGGACGCCCACCGGATCTACGACTTCTGCGCCCGCATCGTCGACGCCACGGCCGACCTGGCGATCGCCTTCAAGCCCCAGATCGCGTATTTCGCCGCCCATCGGGCCGAAGCCCAGCTGGAGCAGCTGATGGAGCACCTGCGGCGCAACGCCCCGGGGGTGCCGGTCATCCTGGATGCCAAGCGCGGCGACATCGGCTCGACCGCCGAGCAGTACGCTGTCGAGGCCTTCGAGCGCTATGGCGCCGACGCGGTCACGCTGTCGCCGTTCATGGGCTTCGATTCGGTCCAGCCCTATCTGCGCCGCGAGGGCAAGGGCGCGTTCCTGCTCTGCCGCACCAGCAATCCGGGTGGCGCCGACCTGCAGGGACAGCGCCTCGCGGGTGTCGAGGGGCAACCCTTCCTCTACGAGCACGTGGCGGCCCTGGCGCAGGGGCCGTGGAATCTGAATGGCCAGCTGGGGCTGGTGGTGGGCGCCACCTACCCGGCCGAGATCGAGCGCGTCCGGACCCTCGCGCCGACGGTGCCGTTGCTGATCCCCGGGATCGGGGCGCAGGGCGGCGACGCCGTCGCCACGGT
>DASXKG010000659.1:0-15520 GCA_036496965.1 Variovorax sp. | reverse complement strand
ATGCTCCAGCGCGGACGCCCTGGGGCTTAAGTGCCCCCACGCTCCCCACTTCGTGTGGTTCGCTGCCCCCGAGGGGGCGCAGGCCGCCTTGGGGCGGCCCGGCGCCGGCCTGGAGGCCGGATGTAATGACCCGCTACAATTCGCGGCTGCGTGATCTCCCGGGTATTGTCCCGTGATCGAGGCCTGTCGGACGTGGGTTTGACAGCATCGACGCACCGATTTGCTGAACTCGCCCGTGCCGAATTCCGTGTTTCGTTTTGCCACCGTTTCAGGCCAGAGCATCCACTGGTTCCTGAAGCGAAATTGCTCGGTGACGCCGAGCCAGCTGGGCTGGCTCTATGCGTCCCTTTGCGTCGTGTCGATCGGCATCGGAGCCGCTTTCTGGCTCATCGGCGCTCGCCTGGTGATGCCGTTCACCGGGCTGGAGCTGGCCGCCGTGGGAGTCGCCTTCATTCTCTACGCGCGCCATGCCACCGATGGCGAAAAGATCGCCCTGCAGGGCGGACGCCTGGTGGTCGAGCTCGAGAACGGCGGCCACTACGAGCGCACCGAATTCTTGCCGCATCAGGTGCGGGTCGAGCCGCAGGACAGCGACCGGTCGCTGATCGAGGTTTCAGGTCAGGGTCGTTCGGTCCGGGTGGGGCGCTACGTGCGTCCGGAATTGCGCGCAGCGCTGGCGCGCGAGATTCGCATGGCGTTGCGCAGTGCCTGAGACGCAGGCATGCAGCGCCGCACCGCGGGGCTGGACCGGTGGGTTAACTGGAAAATGAAGAAGTGAACACGATGAAGAGCAATTGGCGCAACAAGATCTGGCCGGCGAATCTGCTGTTGGCGGCCGGCGCGGCGTTCAGCGGCGCGGCGCATGCAGTCAACGACCTGCCCGGCGGCCCGTCCGTGCGCCAGATGAATCTGCCGGTGGGCGTCACCAAGATCTCGCAGGAGCAGCACTCGCTGCACAACATGATGATGCTGTTGTGCACCGTCATCTTCGTCGCTGTCTTCTCGGTGATGTTCTATTCCATCTGGAAGCACCGCAAGTCGGTCGGCCACAAGGCCGCGAACTTCCACGAATCGATGGTGGTCGAGGTCATCTGGACCATCGTGCCCTTCATCATCGTGATCCTGATGGCGCTGCCCGCCACCCGGGTTCTGGTGGCCATGAAGGACACCACCAACTCCGACCTCACCATCAAGACCACCGGCTACCAGTGGAAGTGGGGCTACGACTACCTGAATGGCGAGGGCCAGGGCATTTCCTTCGTCTCGACGCTGGACAGTTCGCACCGCGCCATGTCCAACGCCGGTGCCACCGGCGACGTTCCGGACGACTACCTGCTCAAGGTCGACAACCCGATGGTGGTGCCGGTCAACGCCAAGGTCCGCATCATCACCACCGCCGAGGACGTGATCCATGCCTTTGCCGTTCAGTCGCTCGGGATCCAGCAGGATGCGATTCCCGGCTTCGTGCGCGACACCTGGGTCCGCGCTGAAGAGGTCGGCGACTATTACGGCCAGTGCGCCAAGCTGTGCGGCAAGGAACATTCCTTCATGCCGATCCATGTCAAGGTGGTGTCTGCCGCCGACTACACCGCCTGGGTCGACGTCCAGCGCAAGGCAGCTGCCGCCAAGCTCGACGACCCGACCAAGGTCTGGACCCTGGCCGACATCCTGGCCCGCGGCGAGAAGGTCTACGCCGCCAACTGCGCGGCCTGCCACCAGGCCAACGGCAAGGGCGCCGGCCCGATCAAGCCGCTGGACGGCTCCCAGGTGGTGCTCGACGCCAACCATGCCGACCAGATCGACACCGTGCTGAACGGCCGGGTCGACAAGGGCATGCCGTCCTGGAAGGCGCTCAGCGACACGGATATCGCGGCCGTGATCAGCTTCACGAAGAACAGCTGGTCCAACAAGACGGGCCAGCTCATCCAGCCGTCCGAAATCGTGGCCGAGCGCGCCAAGACGAAATAAGCAAGGAACACCATGAGCGCAGTCCTCGACCCCCACGGCCACGCCCCCGGCGATCACGCCCACGACGACCACCATGGAGCCCCGTCCGGCTGGCGCCGCTGGGTGTTTGCCACCAACCACAAGGACATCGGCACGCTGTACCTGCTGTTCAGCCTGACGATGTTCATGATCGGCGGCATCCTGGCGCTGATGATCCGCGCCGAGCTGTTCCAGCCGGGGCTGCAGTTCGTGAACCCCGAGCTGTTCAACCAGCTGACCACCATGCACGGGCTGATCATGGTGTTCGGCGCGATCATGCCGGCCTTCGTGGGCTTCGCGAACTGGATGGTCCCGATGCAGATCGGCTGCGCCGACATGGCCTTCGCGCGCATGAACAACTTCAGTTTCTGGCTGCTGATTCCGGCGGCGCTGATGCTGGTGGGCTCGTTCCTGCTGCCCGGCGGTGCACCGTCGACCGGCTGGACGCTCTACGCGCCGCTGACCCTGCAGATGGGCCCGTCGATGGACGCGGGCATCTTCGCGATGCACATCATGGGTGCCTCGTCGATCATGGGCTCGATCAACATCATCGTGACCATCCTCAACATGCGCGCGCCCGGCATGACGCTGATGAAGATGCCGCTGTTCTGCTGGACCTGGCTCATCACCGCCTACCTGCTGATCGCCGTGATGCCGGTGCTCGCCGGCGCCATCACGATGACGCTGACCGACCGGCACTTCGGCACCAGCTTCTTCAATCCCGCCGGCGGCGGCGACCCGGTGATGTACCAGCACATCTTCTGGTTCTTCGGCCACCCCGAGGTGTACATCATGATCTTGCCGGCCTTCGGCATCATCAGCCAGGTGGTGCCGGCCTTCGCGCGCAAGAAGCTGTTCGGCTACGCCTCGATGGTGTATGCCACGTCGTCGATCGCGATCCTGTCGTTCATCGTCTGGGCGCACCACATGTTCACCTCGGGCATGCCGCTGACGGGACAGCTGTTCTTCATGTACGCCACGATGCTGATCGCCGTGCCGACCGCGGTGAAGATCTTCAACTGGATCGCGACCATGTGGCAGGGCTCGATGACCTTCGAGACCCCGATGCTGTTCGCGGTCGGCTTCATCTTCGTGTTCACCATGGGCGGCTTCAGCGGACTGATCCTGGCCGTCGCGCCGATCGACATCCAGCTGCACGACACCTACTACGTGGTGGCGCACTTCCACTACGTGCTGGTGGCCGGATCGCTCTACGCCATGTTCGCCGGCTTCTACTACTGGAGCCCGAAATGGACCGGCGTGATGTACGACGAGACGCGCGGCAAGATCCACTTCTGGTGGTCGCTGATCTCGTTCAACGTCACCTGCTTCCCGATGCACTTCCTCGGCCTGGCCGGCATGCCGCGCCGCTATGCCGACTACCCGATGCAATTCGCCGACTTCAACGCGGTGGCTTCCGTGGGTGCCTTCTTCTTCGGCTTCGCGCAGGTGTACTTCTTCTTCTTCATCGTCCTGCCCGTCATGCGCGGCAAGGGCGAGAAGGCCAGCCAGAAGCCCTGGGAAGGTGCCGAAGGCCTCGAATGGGAAGTGCCCTCGCCGGCACCGTTCCACACCTTCGAGACCCCGCCGCGCCTGGATCCCACGGCCACCCGCGTGATCGGCTGAGGGACGCGAGATGACGCCTGAGCAGAAACGGAACAATCGGCGCATGGGCCTCACCCTGGCCACCATCGCGCTGGTGTTCTTCCTCGGGTTCATCGCCCGCATGGCCTGGTTCCACTAGGACGCGCCGTGGCCGCTGACCCGAATGCCCCGCGCACCCGGCGCCTTCGCCGGGAGAACATCCGCATGACCGCCAAGCTGCTGGTCATCGCGGCGGGCATGTTCGGCTTCGGCTATTCCCTGGTGCCTCTGTACCGCGCCATCTGCGCAGCGACCGGCACCAACATCCTGGCCCTGTCCGAGTTGCAGGTGCCGGGCGGCGCCACCGGCGGCAAGGACGTGCGCGTGCCCGACAACAGCCAGGTCGACATGAGCCGCACGATCACCGTGGAGTTCGACACCAACGTGCGCGGCCTGTGGGAATTCCACCCGGCGATTGCCAGTATGCAGGTCCATCCGGGTGAATTGCACACCGTGATGTACCAGTTCCAGAACACGCAGAACCGGCGCATGGCGGCGCAGGCCATCCCCAGCTATGCGCCGCAGCAGGCCGAGCGCTACTTCAACAAGCTGCAGTGCTTCTGCTTCAACCAGTACACCCTCGATCCGGGCGAGAAGAAGGAATGGCCGGTGGTGTTCGTGATCGACCCGAAGATTTCCCGGGACGTGAAGACCATCACCCTGTCCTACACCTTCTTCGAGGTCGGCGGCAAGACGCCGCCCCCACCCGCCGGGCCGAGCGCATCGGTGGCCGGGCCGGCGACGGAGTCCGCCTCGTGAATGCACCCGACTCGCCGCGCAGGGGAACGCTGTGGCAGACCTTCAAGGCGGTCGGCTGGTCGTTCTTCGGGGTGCGCAAGAACAGCGGCTTCCAGGACGACATCGCCAAGCTGCATCCGCTGCAGATCATCGTGGTGGGCCTGGTTGCCGTGTTGCTGTTCGTCGTCGCGCTGATCCTGTTCGTGCACTGGGTCGCCGCCTGAATCTGAATCGAGAAGAAAGCCAAAACCTGATATGAGCTCCACCACGCACGGCACCACGCCCTACTACTTCGTGCCTCCGCCGTCGGGATACCCGGTGTCGGCGGCGACCGGCCTGTTCTTCGTGATCCTGGGCGCCTCCCAGTGGATCAACGGGCACGAGTGGGGCGCCTGGTCGCTGCTGGCCGGCATGGTGATCTGGCTCGGCACCCTGTTCAACTGGTTCAGCCAGGCCATCCGCGAAAGCGAGGGCGGCATGTACGGCCACAAGGTCGACCTGTCCTTCCGCTGGAGCATGAGCTGGTTCATCTTCTCGGAGGTGATGTTCTTCGGCGCCTTCTTCACGGCGCTCTGGTGGGCCCGCACCCATGCCCTGCCGGCCCTCGGCGGCCTCGACAACGCCATCCTGTGGCCGGACTTCAAGGCCGTCTGGCCCTCGGTGGCCGCCGGCGCCACCGGCTCGCCGGGCGACATCGTCGAGCCCTTCCAGACGGTCGGCCCCTTCTGGCTGCCGACGATCAACACCGCGCTCTTGCTGAGCTCCGGCGTGACGGTGACCATCGCCCACCATGCGCTGCGTGCCAATCACCGCGCCCAGACGGTGCGCTTCATGTGGCTGACCGTGCTGCTGGGCCTGAGCTTCCTGTGCGTGCAGGGCTACGAATACCACCACCTCTACACCGAGCTGAACCTCAAGCTGAGTTCCGGCGCCTACGGTTCGACCTTCTTCATGCTGACCGGCTTCCATGGCCTGCATGTCTTCATCGGCATGCTGATGCTCTTCTTCATCACCTTGCGGATCCGCAAGGGGCACTTCACGCCCGAGCGCCACTTCGGCTTCGAGGGGGCGGCCTGGTACTGGCACTTCGTCGACGTGGTCTGGCTCGGCCTCTACATCACGGTGTACTGGCTTTGAGCGGCAGAATCGACGGCAAGACAAAAAAGCGCCGCAAGGCGCTTTTTTTTGGGTCCTCCGGCAACCAGCTTCACCTACTTGCCGACCGGAAGTCCCCCTGGCTGGATGTAGCCGAGCTTCCACGCCGCCAGGATGCAGAGGAACAAAATCACCGACAGCGCGATCCGAACCGTGAGCGCGCGAGCCATGCCGCCGCTTTTGACCCGCCCCTCTCGCCCGTCCTTCAGCATGAAGAAGAGCGCCACGCCGAGGCTCGCGAGAATGCCCAGGAAGGCCAGCGCGACAAGGTATTTCATGACTCTCATTATCGGCTTGCGAAGCCGCGTCCCGGTTTGAAAAACGACACTTCCGCCGCCCCGCGCGGTCCGCGCCGCGGCCGCTTCTGGCTGGTCACCGTGGCGGCGCTGCTCACCATCGGCGCCACCGTCTCCCTGGGCCGCTGGCAGCTTTCGCGGGCGGCGCAGAAAGAAGCCATCCAGGCCGAGGTCGATGCGCAGCAGAACCTGCCGCCGCTGGACCAGCAGGCATTCCTGGCCCTCGGCGATGCGGCCGCCTCGCTGCATCGGCCGGTGCGCCTGCGCGGCCTCTGGCTGGAACCGAACACCGTCTACCTCGACAACCGGCAGATGCACGAGCTGCAGGGCTTCTACGTGCTGACGCCGTTCGCGCTCGAGGGCAGCAACCAGACCGTGATGATCCAGCGCGGCTGGATCCAGCGCAATTTCACCGACCGGACCCAGCTGCAGCCGGTCGAGACACCGGCCGGCCTGGTCGAGGTGGTGGGGACCATCGCGCCGCCGCCCGGGCGCCTGCTCGAAGTGGGCAAGGCCGAGCCGGTCGCGCCGGCAGAGGGCGCAGGAAATACGGGGGCGGCCCGCATCCGGCAAAATCTGGACCTGGAAGCCTTTCGCACCGAGACCAAGCTGCCGCTGCGGACCGATGTCACACTGCAGCAGTCCGGCCCGGCCTCCGAGGGCCTGCAGCGCGACTGGCCGGCGCCGGTGCTGGGTGCGCAAACAAATTACGGCTACGCATTCCAGTGGTTCGGCATCGCATCGCTCGTCGCATTCCTTTATGTCTGGTTCCAACTCATCGCCCCCTACCGCCGCACGCGCCGCGATGCAAGCCGCGTCTGACGAGCCGCTGGGGCTGACCGTGCACTCGATGCCGACGCCCCGCCAGGCGATGGCCGATGCGGCGAGCCGGCGCACGACGCGCGGGCGCTGGAAGATGCTGATCGTGATGCTGTGCTGCGCGGCACCGGTCGTGGCCTCGTATTTCACCTACTACGTGGTTCGCCCCGAAGCGCGCAGCGTCTTCGGCGAGCTGATCGAGCCGCAGCGTCCGCTGCCCGCGCTGACCGGGCTGCTGCGCGACGGCACGCCCGTGGCCTTGCCCTCGCTCAAGGGCCAGTGGCTGCTGATCGCCGTCGGCGGCGCCGCCTGCGATGCGCTGTGCGAGCAGCAGCTCTACCTGCAGCGCCAGCTGCGCGAGAGCCTGGGCCGCGACAAGGACCGGGTCGACCGTGTCTGGCTGGTGAGCGATGCCGCGCCGCTGCCCGAACGCCTCGACGGGGCGCTGCAAGGCGCGACCGTGGTGCGCGTACCGGCGGAGCAGCTCGCGCATTGGCTGGCACCGAGCGCCGGCCACTCGCTGGACGAGCATCTCTATGTGGTCGATCCGATCGGCAACTGGATGATGCGCTTCCCGGCCCGCATGGACATCAGCGCGGCGAGCCGGGCCAAGCGCGATCTCGACCGGCTGCTGCGCGCCTCCGCGGCCTGGGACAAGCCGGACCGCTGAGCTCCGCCATGGACAACGCCTCACTCTACGACCTCACGCCCATCGCCTGGCTGATGGCGGCCGGCGTGCTGCTTGCGCTGGGGCCGCTGGTCTGGGTCTGGCGGCGCCAAGCCGGAACCGGTCCCGCGCGGCGGCTGCATGCGCTGACCGTGCTGACCTTGTTTCTGACCTTCGACCTGACCCTGTTCGGGGCCTTCACCCGCCTCACCGACTCGGGCCTGGGATGCCCGGACTGGCCCGGCTGCTACGGCAATGCCAGCCCGATCGGCGCGCGCCACGACATCGCCATGGCGCAGGCCGCGCAGCCCACCGGCCCGGTGACGCATGGCAAGGCCTGGGTGGAGATGGTCCACCGCTACCTGGCGACCGGCGTGGGCGTGCTGATCCTGGTGCTGGCCGTCGCGACCTGGGTTGCGCGGCGGCGCCAGCGCCTGGCCGACCCACGGCGTGCCACGCCGCTGAGCGCCTGGTGGCCGGCCGCCACTCTGGCCTGGGTCTGCCTGCAAGGGGCTTTCGGTGCCATGACCGTCACCTGGCGGCTCTATCCGGCCATCGTCACGCTGCACCTGCTGGGCGCCGTCGGCCTGCTGGTGCTGCTGTGCATCCAGGCCGTGCGCTACCAGCAGGCCGCCGCGCTGCGTGCGGCGACGCCGCTGCCTTCGGGACTGCGCGGCCTGCTGATCGGCACCAGCGCACTGCTCGCCGTGCAGATTGCGCTGGGCGGCTGGGTCAGCACCAACTATGCGGTGCTGGCCTGCACCCAGTTCCCGACCTGCCAGAACAGCTGGTGGCCGCCGATGAACTTCGCCCAGGGCTTCGAGATCTGGCGCCACCTGGGCGAGACCGCGGCCGGCACGCCGATCGATTTCTCCGCCCTGACGGCCATTCACTATGCGCACCGGCTGATGGCCTATGCGGTGTTCCTGGCGATCGGCGTCCTGGCCTGGCGGCTGCGTAAAGTGGCGCCGCTGCGCATTCAGGCAGGCTGGCTCGCCGGGCTGGCGCTGCTGCAGCTGGCGACCGGCCTGGGCAACGTGCTGCTGGGATGGCCGCTCGTGGCCGCCGTGCTCCATACCGGCGGCGCGGCGGCGCTGGCGGTGGTGCTGACCTGGACGCTGTGCGAAAGCCGGCGCGAATCCGCGGCTTCGGTGAATGCGCGACGTGCAAGCGGTGCGCAGGGGATGGTGACGTCATGAGCGTTCCAGCCTCCGTTCACGAGCAGTCGCTCTCCAGCGTGTTCCGGCAGTTCTACGCGCTGACCAAGCCGCGCGTGGTCCAGCTCATCGTTTTCTGCGCCCTGATCGGCATGGTGCTCGCCGTACCCGGCGTCCCGACGCTCGCTGACCTGGGGCATGGCGCGCTGGCCTGCGTCGGCATCTGGCTGGTCGCCGGTGCCGCCGCGGCCTTCAACTGCCTGATCGAGAAGGGCATCGACGCCAAGATGAAGCGCACCGCCTGGCGGCCGACCGCGCGCGGGCAACTGAGCGACCGGCAGGCGCTGATCTTCTCGGCGACCCTGTGCGCGATGGGCTCGGCCGTCTTGTGGTTTGCCGTCAATCCGCTGACCATGTGGCTCACCTTCGCCACCTTCGTCGGGTACGCGGTGGTGTACACCGTGATCCTGAAGCCGCTGACGCCGCAGAACATCGTGATCGGCGGCGCCTCAGGCGCGCTGCCGCCGGTGCTGGGCTGGGCTGCCATGACCGGCGAGGTCGGGCCGCAGGCGCTGATCCTGTTCCTGATCATCTTCCTGTGGACCCCGCCGCATTTCTGGGCGCTGGCGCTGTACCGGGTCGAGGACTACCGCAAGGCGGGGCTGCCGATGCTGCCCGTGACGCACGGCAACGAGTACACGCGGCTGCAGGTGCTGCTCTACACCTTCATCCTCTTTGCCGCCTGCCTGATGCCCTTCATCTACGGCATGAGCGGCTGGTTCTACCTGGTGGTGGCGGTCGGCGTCAGCATCGGCTTCTGCGGCTACGCCTTCGCGCTGTGGCGCAACTATTCGGATGCGCTGGCGCGCAAGACCTTTCGTTTCTCCCTGATCCACCTGAGCGTGCTGTTTGCGGCGCTGCTGGTCGATCACTACCTTTGGTGAATTCCGCAATGAACAAGCGTCAAGCGCTGCAATGGATGCTCACGGCGACGGCCTGGGCCAGCGTCGGCGGGCTGGCCGCCTGCACCGAGGCCAAGCAGAACTTCAACGGTGTCGACATCACCGGTGCCGACTACGCCAAGGACTTCAGCCTGGCGGACGCCGACGGCAAGGTACGCACCATGGCCGACTTCAAGGGCAAGGCCGTCGTGCTGTTCTTCGGCTACGCCCAATGCCCCGATGTCTGCCCGACGACGATGACCGACATGACCCAGGTCAAGCAGCAGCTGGGCGCCGACGGCGACAAGCTGCAGGTGCTGTTCGTCACGGTCGACCCGGAGCGCGACACGCCGGAGGTCATGAAGGCCTACATGGGCGCGTTCGATCCCTCCTTCGTGGCCCTGATCCCCACGCCGGCGCAGCTGCCGGCGCTGGCCAAGGACTTCAAGGTCTACTACAAGAAGGTCGACGGCAAGACGCCGACCAGCTATTCGATGGACCATTCCGCCGCGCTCTTCGTCTACGACCCGCAGGGCCGGCTGCGCCTGTTCGAGCGCTACGGCGCCGGCGCCGGCCCGATGGCGGACGACCTGAAGATCCTGCTCAAGTCCTGAGCGACTGAAAAGAAAAAGCCCGGCGACGGGCCGGGCTTGAATCGGAGCGCGGGATATCAGGCGAATTCGGCCAACGCCTTCTTCATCTTCTTCATCGCCGCGACTTCGATCTGGCGAATGCGCTCGGCGCTCACGCCATAGACCGCGGCCAGGTCGTGCAGCGTCATGCCGCCCGAGCCGTCGTCGTTGACCTTCAGCCAGCGCTCTTCGACGATCCGGCGGCTGCGCTCGTCGAGTGCCTCGAGCGCGGTCGAGATGCCGTCGGTAGACAGGCGGTCGCGCTGCTGCGATTCGAGCTGGGCGGTCGGCTCCTGGGTCGCGTCGGCCAGGTAGGCGATCGGGCCGAAACCTTCGTCGCCGTCGTCCGACGGGCCTGGATCGAGCAGCACGTCGCCGCCCGAGAGACGGGTTTCCATCTCCAGCACTTCCTCGGGCTTCACGTTCAGCCGGGCGGCCATCTGGGTCACCTCGTCGGGGCTGAGCGTGTCGCGGTGCGTGCCGGCATCGGCGGCGGCCGCGTCGGCCTTGAAGCCCTGCTTCATCGAGCGCAGATTGAAGAACAGCTTGCGCTGCGCCTTGGTCGTCGCGACCTTGACCATGCGCCAGTTCTTCAGGATGTACTCGTGGATCTCGGCCTTGATCCAGTGCATGGCGTAACTCACCAGCCGAACGCCCTGGTCGGGGTCGAAGCGCTTCACGGCCTTCATCAGGCCGACGTTGCCTTCCTGGATCAGGTCGCCGTGCGGCAGCCCATAGCCCAGGTATTGGCGGGAAATCGAGACCACCAGGCGCAGGTGCGACAGGATCAATGCGCCAGCGGCCTCCAGGTCGTTGTTGTCGCGCAATTTGCGCGCGAAACCCTGCTCTTCCTCGAGCGTCAGCAGAGGCAGCCGGTTGGCGGCCGAAATGTAGGCGTCCAGGTTACCCAGCGGCGGCACCATCGACCACGGATTGGCGACGGCAAGCTGGTTGGCAGAGGCTCCAGACAATGTTGTCATGCGGGAAACTCCTTCGTTGTGAACCATATTAGCACTCGGTTAGAGGGAGTGCTAAGCTAAGGGTTCCCCCTTATTGGCTATCGGACCGATAGGCTCGGTCCATCCGCCCAGGCGGCGGATATGGGAAAACCCTGAAGATTTGGCGATCGGCGGCCAAATTTCAAGGGCTTTTGCGCCGCCGGCCCGCCTACCCGAGCAGCGCCTGGGCGAATTCGCGTGCGTCGAAGGTTTCCAGGTCTTCCAGCTTCTCGCCCACGCCAATGAAATAGACCGGAACAGGCCTTTCGCGCGCGATGGCGCACAGCACGCCGCCCTTGGCCGTGCCGTCGAGCTTGGTGACGACCAGGCCGGTGAGCCCCAGGGCCTCGTCGAAGGCCTTCACCTGCGCCAGGGCGTTCTGGCCGGTGTTGCCGTCGATCACCAGCAGCACCTCGTGCGGCGCGCTGGCGTCGGCGCGGGTGACCACGCGCTTGATCTTCTTGAGTTCGTCCATCAGGTGGACCTGGGTCGGCAGCCGGCCGGCCGTGTCGACCAGCACCACGTCCTTGCCGCGCGCCTTGCCCGCGTGCACGGCGTCGAAACTGACGGCCGCCGGGTCGCCGCCCTCCTGGCTGACGATCTCGACCGTGTTCCGGTCGGCCCAGACCAGCAGCTGCTCGCGTGCCGCGGCCCGGAAGGTGTCGGCCGCCGCCAGCAGCACCGAGGCGCCTTCGTTGGCCAGATGCTTGGTCAGCTTGCCGATGGAGGTGGTCTTGCCGGCGCCGTTGACCCCGGCCACCATGATCACCGTCGGTGTGTACTGGCCGATGACCAGCGCCTTTTCCAGGGGCCGCAGCAGATCGGCGATGGCATCGGCGAGCAGCAGCTTCACCTGCCCGGCATCGGTCGCCATCTGGCTCTTGACGCGGCGGCGCAGGTCCTCGAGGAGATATTCCGTGGCCTTGACGCCGGTATCGGCCATCAGCAGGGCGCCTTCCAGCTCCTCGTAGAGGGCGTCGTCGATCTGGGCATTGACGAAGGTGGCGGCGATGCTGTTGCCGGTCTTGCGCAAGCCGCTCTTGAGCTTGCCGAGCCAGCCGGCGCGGGCAGGCTCGGCCGGTGTCGGGGCAGGTTCGGGCGCCTGGACGGTCGGCGCGGCGGACGGGGCGGCCGGCGCTTGCGGTGCGGCAACCACCGGCGCTGCGGTGGGCACCTCGGGCACCGGCTCGGCGGGCGCCGGCTTGCCGCCGAACCAGGTCGAGGGCGAGAAGGCCGATCGCGCCGGCCCTTCGGCGGGTGCAGGCGCCGTCAGCTCCGACGGCGCCGCCGCCGGCTCGGGCGCCGCTGCCGGGCTGGAGTCCGGAGGTTTTTTCTTGAAGAAACTGAACATTGAGCGACTTTTACAATCCGACCCATTCTATGAAACACCCCTTGCCACGCCGCGCTGCGTCTGGTGCGGTGCTGGCTTCGGTGCTGATGGCGCCGTGGATGCTGCCCGCCGCCAACGCGCAGACACCGCCTCCGCCCTCCGTCTCGGCCAGTGCCGCTGCCCCTGCGTCGGCCGAAGCCCAGCAATTCACGCTCTCCAACGGGATGACGCTGATCGTCAAGCCCGACCGGCGCGCACCGACCGCGGTCCAGATGCTGTGGGTGCGGGTCGGTTCGGTGGACGAGGTCGACGGTACCTCCGGCGTTGCGCATGCGAACGAACACATGATGTTCAAGGGCAGCAAGAACCTGAAGGCGGGCGAGTTCTCGCGTCGCGTGGCGGCGCTCGGCGGCCGCGAGAATGCCTTCACCACCCGCGACTACACCGGCTTCTACCAGCAGATTCCGGCCGGCAAGCTGGAGCAGGTGATGCAGCTCGAATCCGACCGCTTCGGCAGCAGCCAATGGCCCGACGACGAATTCAAGCGCGAGATCGAGGTCGTCAAGGAAGAGCGCCGCATGCGCACCGACGACCAGCCGCGCGCCCTGCTCGACGAACAGCAGAACGCCGCCATCTTCAACGTCTCCCCCTATCACCGGCCGGTGGTCGGCTGGATGAGCGACCTCGATTCGATGACCCCGGCGGACGTGCGGGCCTTCTTCCAGCGCTGGTACGTGCCGGCCAACGCGGCCATCGTGGTGGCCGGCGACGTGGACGTGGCGCAGGTGCATGCCCTGGCTGAAAAGTACTACGGCTCGATCCCCGCGCGACCCGTGCCGGAGCGCAAGCCGCGCACCGAGCCGGAGCAGCGCGGCATCCGCCGCGTCGAATTCAAGGCGCCGGCCGAGCAGGCCTATGTCTCCCTGGCCTTCCGCGTGCCGGAAGTGTCGGCGCCCGGGTTCGACGATCCGAGCGACGCCTACGCACTGGAGGTGCTGGCGGCGGTGCTCGACGGCTACGCCGGTGCCCGGCTGGACCGCGCGCTCACGCAGGGGCCGAACCGGGTCGCCGACGATGCCGGCGCCTATTCCGGCTTCATCGGCCGCGGTCCGCAGCTGTTCGAGCTGGAAGGCGTGCCGGCCGCCGGCAAGACGCCGGAAGCGGTCGAGGCGGCCTTGCGCGCCGAGGTGGCGAAGATCGCCCGCGAAGGCGTCGGCGCGGCCGAACTGGCCCGCGTGAAGACCCAGTGGGTGGCCAGCGAAACCTACAAGCTCGACTCGGTGATGGCGCAGGCGCGCGAACTCGGCAGCAACTGGGTGCAGGGCCTGCCGCTGGACGCCAGCCCGCGCATCATCGAGAAGCTGCAGGCCGTCACCGCCGAGCAGGTGCAGGCGGTGGCCGCGAAATATTTCGGCGACGACCAGCTCACGGTCGCCACCCTGCGGCCGTTGCCGCCGGATCCGAACCGCCCGCCGCGCGCCCCGGCGCCGACCGGAGACCTGCGTTGAAACAAGGCCGCATCCCCATGTTGACCGCCACCCGACAATTCGCGCTGCGGGCCCTGCTGGCCGGCGCCGCGCTCTGCCTGGCGGCCGCCGCCCAGGCTGCCATTCCGATCCAGCACTGGGTGCTGCCCAACGGCGCCAACGTCTACCTGGCCGCCAGCAACGCGCTGCCCATCGTCGATGTGCAGATCGACTTCGATGCCGGCGGCCGGCGCGACCCGCCGGCCCAGGCCGGGCTCGCCTCGGTGACCGCGGAGATGGTCGACAAGGGCGTGCGCGCGAGCGGCGGCGAAGCGGCGATGGACCAGAACGCGCTCGGCGAAGCCTGGGCCGACCTGGGCGCGAACTTCGACGTCAGCTCCGGCTCCGACCGCACCAGCTTCACGCTGCGCACGCTGTCGCAGCCGGCGCTGCTCGACAAGGCGGTGCGCCTGGCGGCGCGCCAGATCGGCGAGCCCTCCTTTCCCGCGGACATCTGGAAGCAGGAGCGCGAGCGCCTGAACGCGGCACTCAAGGAAGCCGATACCAAGCCCGCAACCATTGCCGAACGAGCCTTCAAGAAGGCGGTCTACGGCGACCATCCCTATGGCTTCGAGATGACCGAGCCGACGCTGGCCAGGATCGACGTGGCCGCGATGCGGGCGCACTACCAGCGCCTGATCCTGCCCTGCCGGGCCAAGCTGAGCATGGTCGGCGCGGTCACGCGGGAGCAGGCCGACGCGATCGCCACCGCGCTGCTGGCGCGCCTGCCCTCGGCGGGTGCTTGCACGGCGCTGCCGCCGGTACCCGAAGTGGCGCCGCTCGGGGCCGCCAAGGAGGAATGGATCCCCTTCGATTCTGCGCAGGCCCACGTGCTGATCGGCGAGCCGGGCTATCGCCGCAGCGATCCGGACCATTTCGCATTGACCCTCGGCAACTACGTGCTCGGGGGCGGCGGCTTCGTCTCGCGCCTGACGGAGCAGGTGCGCGAGAAGCGCGGCCTGGCCTACAGCGTCTACAGCACCTTCTCGCCGGCGCTGCACGCGGGCGCTTTCCGGATCGGCTTCCAGACCCGGCCCGACCAGGCCGCCGAGGCGGTGAAGGTGTCGCGCGACGTGCTGGCGAAGTTCGTGGCCGAAGGGCCGACCGAGGCCGAACTGCAGGCCGCCAAGGACAACATGATCGGCGGCTTTCCGCTCCTGCTCGACAGCAACCGCAAGCTGCTGATCAACATCGCGAACATCGCCTGGAACGACCTGCCGCTGGACTATCTCGACACCTGGACCGCCCGCGTGAACGCGATCACCGTGCCCGAGGTGAAGGCGGCCTTCGCCCGCAAGCTGCAACCGGACCGCATGGTCACCGTGGTGGTCGGCGCCAAACCTTGAGCGTGCGGCTCGGCGTTAAGCTCGCCGCGTGAAACCCAAGCCCAGAACTCCCGCCGCCGGCACGCCGGCGCCTGCGTCGGACCGGCTGGCCAAGGTGCCGCGTTTCGTGCGCATCATCGGCGGCCGGTGGAAGCGCACCCGGCTCGCGGTGGCCGACAAACCCGGCCTGCGGCCGACGCCGGACCGGGTCCGCGAGACCCTGTTCAACTGGCTCGCCAGCCTGGCTGGCGCCGGCGGCGGCGAATTGCCCGACTGGCAATGCCTGGACGCCTTTGCCGGCACCGG
>DASXKG010000658.1:0-3493 GCA_036496965.1 Variovorax sp. | reverse complement strand
GTTGCGGCGGCGTAGACGATTTTCTTCATGGCGTGGGAATGGAGGCGGGCACGGGCATTTTAGTTCCGATCGCCGGATTCTTGCCGGCCTTACCCGGCGCGGCACCGGATAATCCGGGCCCGATGCCTCCCGTCCCCCATTTCCGCCGTGCCGCCTTCGCCTGCGCCGCCCTCACCCTGGCGGCCTGCAGCCCCACTTTCAACTGGCGCGAGGTTCCGGTCGGGGACGACGGGCTGGTGGCGTTGCTGCCATGCAAGCCCGACCGCGCCAGCCGCCGGCTGCCTCTCGGGAGCGATGCGGTGGCGGTCGACATGGCCGGCTGCGAAGCCGGCGGCGCCACGTTCGCGGTCGCCCATGCCCGGGCCGACAGTGCGGCGCAGGCCGAGAGCTGGCTGCGCGCCTGGCAGGCGGCGACCCGCCAGCAGCTGACCGCCGCGCCCTGGACGGAAACCGCGGCGAACCTGCCGCGGGCGGCGCTCGCGCCGGCGCCGGCGCGGCTCGCGACCACGGCGCCCGCTGGCGACAGGCAGGCGGCCCACCTGCAGGTGCTGTGGTTTGCCGAGCAGCGCCCCGGTGGATGGGCGCTCTACCAGGCCACGGTGCTCGGCGCGCCGTCCTCGGCAGAGGCGCCGAAGACCTTCTTCGAGGGATTGCGGCTGCCCTGATCGGCCCGCGGCGATCCACGCCGCACGATACCTGCGGCTTCTGCGTAGTCCTTCCTTCTACATCGATGAGCGCCCTTGCATAATCCGGAGAACCGTCCCCCCGACGACATGAACAGCATCATCATCATCGCCCACTCACCGCTCGCGCAGGCGCTGCGGCAGTGCGCGCTGCATGTGTTTCCGGACAGCGAGCCTTCGGTCGTCGCACTGGACGTGCTGCCCAACGTGTCGCCGGACGAAACCCTCGCCGCTGCCCGTATCATGCTGGCCCGGCTGCAGGCCACGCCGCGCTCGCATGTGCTGGTGTTGGCCGACGTGTTCGGCGCCACCCCCTGCAACGTGGCGCAGAAGCTGGTCGACGGCATCCGCTCGCGTCTCGTGGCGGGCGTCAACCTGCCGATGCTGCTGCGCGCGCTGAGCTATCGCAACGAGCCGCTCGACACGCTGGTGCAGCGTGCCGTGACCGGCGGCACCGCGGGGGTGATGCAGGTGGCGGTGGCCGCGCCGCAGAACCAGGCAAGAAGAAAGCACAGTGACAAAGACATCCGTGACCATCAGCAATAAGCTGGGCCTGCATGCACGCGCCTCGGCCAAACTCACCAAGCTCGCGGGGAGTTTCCCCTGTGACGTCTGGCTCGCACGCGGAGATCGCCGCGTCAACGCCAAGAGCATCATGGGTGTGATGATGCTGGCCGCCGGCCTCGGGGTGACGGTGCAGGTCGAGACCGACGGCGAACGCGAGGAGGAGGCGCTGAAAGCGATCGTCGCGCTCATGAACGACAAGTTCGGGGAAGGGGAATAGATGGCCGAACGGCGGGTCCGTCGGAAAACGCTCCCCCGATTGGCGACAATGGCTGCATGACCTTCGTCGTTCACGGTCTCCCGGTGGCCCGCGGCATCGCCATCGGGCGCGCCGTGCTGGTGGTATCCAGCCGGATCGACGTGGCGCACTACTTCATCAAGCCCGAGCAGGTCGAGGCCGAGATCGACCGCCTGCGCATTGCGCGCAACGCCGTGGCCGACGAGCTGCACAAGCTGCAGGCCAGCGTGGCCCTGATGGGGCCGAACGACGCTCCGCACGAACTCTCCGCGCTGCTCGAGGTGCACCTGATGCTGCTGCAGGACGAGGTGCTCACCAACGGCGTCAAGCACTGGATCGTCGAGCGCCTGTACAACGCCGAATGGGCGCTGACCACCCAGCTCGAGATGGTGGCGCGCCAGTTCGACGAGATGGAGGACGAATACCTGCGCGAGCGCAAGGCCGACCTGGAGCAGGTGGTGGAGCGGCTGCTGCATCGCATGAAGGGCACGGCCGCCGTGCTGGCGCCGACGCCGCCGCGGCGCAAGCGCGCCGCCGCGGAGGACGACGATCAGCAAGATCCCACGACCGGCGACGGCATCGATGCGCCCCTGGTGCTGATCGCGCACGATCTGTCGCCGGCCGACATGCTGCAGTTCAAGAAAAGCGTGTTCGCGGGCTTCGTGACCGACGTCGGCGGGCGCACCTCGCACACCGCGATCATTGCGCGCAGCATGGACATCCCCGCCGTGGTCGGCGCCCGCAGCGCGAGCCAGCTGGTGCGCCAGGACGATTGGGTGATCATCGACGGCGACGCCGGCGTGATGATCGTCGACCCCTCGCCGATTATCCTGGCCGAGTACGGGTTCAAGCAGCGCCAGGGCGACCTGGAGCGCGGCCGGCTGTCGCGGCTGCGGCACAAGCCGGCGGTCACGCTCGACGGCCAGCGGGTCGAGCTGCTGGCCAACATCGAAGGGCCGGAGGACACCGTCGGCGCTGTCAAGGCGGGTGCCGTTGGCGTGGGCCTGTTCCGCAGCGAATTCCTGTTCATGGGCCGGGAGTCGCAATCGCTCACGCGCCTGCCCGACGAGGAAGAGCAGTACCAGGCCTACCGGCGTGCGGTCGAGGGCATGAAGGGCATGCCGGTCACCATCCGCACCATCGACGTGGGCGCCGACAAGCCGCTCGACAGCAAGGCGGCGCGCGAGGATTCGCACCTGAATCCGGCGCTCGGCCTGCGCGCCATCCGCTGGAGCCTGGCCGATCCGGCGATGTTCCTGACCCAGCTGCGCGCCATCCTGCGGGCCGCGGCGCATGGCGAGATCCACCTGCTGATCCCGATGCTGGCGCACCTGAGCGAGATCCGCCAGACGCTGGCGCTGATCGACTTCGCCCGCGCCGAGCTCGACAACCGCGGTGCGGTGCACGGCAATGTCAAGCTGGGCGCGATGATCGAGATCCCGGCGGCTGCGTTGACGCTGAAGACCTTCCTCAAGTATTTCGATTTCCTGTCGATCGGCACCAACGACCTGATCCAGTACACCCTGGCGATCGACCGGGCCGACGAATCCGTGGCGCATCTCTACGACCCTGCCCATCCGGCGGTGCTGCGGCTGGTGGCCGACACCATTGCCGAATGCCGGCGCCAGGGCAAGGGCGTGAGCGTGTGCGGCGAAATGGCGGGCGACGTGGTGTTCACGCGGCTGCTGCTGGGCCTGGGCCTGCGCAGCTTTTCCATGCATCCGTCGCAACTGCTGGCCGTCAAGCAGGAAGTGCTGCGCGCCGACACCAGCAAGCTCGAGGCTTGGGCGCAGGAGGTGCTGGAGTCCGAAAGCCCCGCCGCGGCCCTGGTGCGAGCCTAGGCAATCCCGCAATAAAACGAAACACGCCGAAACGGCGGTGAAAGGACTTCGCGGCACGGCGAGCGGAGCATCGAGTCTTCGCGATCGATCCCGATCGCTCTTGTTTCTCTTCAAGGAAGACTCCCATGAAACGCTGGTTCAAACGTTCCCTTTTCGGTATCGCCGGT
>DASXKG010000657.1:0-4084 GCA_036496965.1 Variovorax sp. | reverse complement strand
TGGACCCCGGGCGGCTGTTCGGCGAGATCGCCTTCTTCGCGCCTGACAAGCGCCGCTCGCTGACCGCGCGCTGCGCCACCGACTGCACCGTGCTGCGCATCGACGAGAGCACCTTCAAGCAGTTGTACTTCCAGAACCCGGCCTTCGGCTTCGAGGTCGTGACCCTGGTCGCAGGGCGGCTGATGGCCGACCTGCAGCGCGTGCGGGCTGCCAAGGCCGATGCGCCGGCCGACCCCCGCGCCCAGCTCGCCGAGAGATATTCGTCCTGAAGCGGCAAAAGTTGGCATTGGCTGACAGATGGATACGCCTTGCGGCCAATGGCGCCTTCTGCCACCGCGCGATACGCTGATTTCCAATCCGGAGGCCCGCATGCTCACCACCGTTCAAAAAGCCAAGATCCTCGGCAATGCCGGCTTCGACGTGCCTGCCTGCCCGGTCGATGCGGCGGCTGCGGATCCGCTCTGCGGACAGGACACTGCCCTGCAGCGCTGGATCAAGGCCGTTGAAATTCTCTATGCGACCTATGCCGCGGCACGCGCCGCGAAGAGCCTCAGGGAGGCGGAGGAAGCCCGTCAACTGGACATGCTGCGCCGCCTTTCATCCGGGGCCTGCGCATAGCACCGGGCTGCACGGCCCTTTTCGGATCTACCCGCGCAGGATCGGCCAAAACACCTACGCGCCGCAGCCGAAGACCCTGTTACACCGTACAGCTTCCATATTCCGGGAGCGGTGGCGCATGGCGGACCCCATCAACGACATCGACGACATCGACGCGCGGGTCGAAACCAGTGCCATCGCGCTCGCTCGCGAGGCCCCGCCGGCGCAACGCGTGTTGCTGCACATGCCGGTCGACGTACGCAGCGCCTCGCTGGTCGTGCTGGCGGTGATCGCCGTGGTCGTGGCGCTGCGCCTGGGCGCCGCGGTGTTCATTCCGCTGATGCTGAGCCTGCTCGCCACCTATGCGCTGGCACCGGCGGTGAATTTTCTCGAGCGCTTTCGCATCTCGCGCTGGATCGGCGCCGCGGTCATCCTGATGGCCATCGGCGGCACCTTCGGCTGGACCGGCTATGCGCTCTCGGGCAGCGCAAGCGCGCTGATCGATGCCCTGCCGGTCGCGGCGCAGAAGCTGCAGCAGGGTCTTCGCCGCACGGCCAGTACCAGCAGCACCGCGGACCCAACCACGCTCGATACGGTGCAGAAGGTGGCCGCGCAGCTCGAGCAGGCCGCCGAGGAAAATTCCACCAAGCTCGCCGCCCGCCGCGGCGTGGCCCGCGTCAGCGTCGAAAGGCCGCCCTTCAACGTGCGCGACTACCTCTGGAGCGGTACCGTCGGACTGCTTTCCGCGGTCGGGCAACTCACGCTGGTGATCTTCCTCACCTACTTCGCGCTGAGTTCCGGCGACATCTTCCGGCGCAAGCTCGTGAAGATCACCGGTCCCAGCCTGCAGAAGAAGAAGATCACGGTCAACGTGCTGGACGACATCACGGTGCACATCGAGCGCTATCTGCTGGTGCAGATATTCACCAGCGCCCTGGTCGGTGTCGCGACCGGCCTGTCGTTCTGGGCGATGGGCTTCGAGAACGCGGCCGTCTGGGGCATCGTGGCGGGCGTCACCAACCTGATTCCCTACCTCGGTTCGGTGATCGTCATGGCATCGGCGGCGCTGGTCGCCTTCCTGCAGTTCAACACCATCCAGATGGCGTTGCTGATCGGCGGCATCTCGCTCACGATCCACACCCTGATCGGCAGCCTGATGGTGCCCTGGCTCACCAGCCGCAGCAGCCGGATGAATCCGGTCGCGGTGTTCGTCGGCGTGATCTTCTGGGGCTGGCTCTGGGGCATCTGGGGCCTGCTGCTCGGCATCCCGATCATGACGGTGATCAAGGCCATCTGCGAGCACGTGGAGGACCTGCAGCCCTTCGGCGAGCTGCTCGGGGAATGAGCAGGGCGGCCCCGCCATCGCTCAGGGCAGCATCTCGAACTTGAGATCGGCCAGCGGTGTCACCTTCTCCTCGCGCACCAGCTTGTACTCCGTGCTCGGGCCCAGCCACTTCGCCCAGAGGCGGTCGAGCTCGCCCGATTTCTCGAGCGAATAGAGCGCCGCGTTCACCTTCGCCAGCAGCACCGGTTCGTCCTTCTTCATGCCGATGCCGATGGGCTGCAGCACCATGGGCTCCTTGATCATCTTCAAGGGGACGCCCTCGGTCTGCGACTGGTTGACGAGTTTGGTGATGGTCATCGTGTTGGCCACCATGCCGACCGACTTGTTCTGCTGCAGCGCCATGAAGGCCGATCCGGTGTCCTGGAAGGTCACCGGATCGGAGCCGTTCATCTTGATGGCGAGTTCCGAGGTCGAGGCCTTGGTCGAACTCAGCCGCTTGCCCTTGAAGTCGGCCTTGGTGGTGCCGGGATCCGATGCCTTCACCGCCAGCATCTCCTTGGCCACGTAGTAGGGATCGCTGAACTGGATCTGTTCGGCGCGGCTCTTGGTGTAGGCCAGGTTGGCGATCGTGACATCGACGCGGCCCAGCTTGACTTCGGGCACGCGCGCCTCGACGGACAGCGGCGTGACCTTGGCCGTGAGCCCGAGCTGCTTGGCCAGCGCGTTGCACAGGTCGACATCGTGGCCCACCATCTCGCGCGTCTTCGGATCGGGAGCCGCGAATGGCGGCACGTCGGCGAAGGTGCCGCATCGGAGCTCCTTGCGCGCACTGATGTCGGCCCACTGGTCGGCATGCGCCGCGAGCGATGCCGCAAGAAGACAGGTACCGACGGCCGCGAGACGAAGAGCGAATGGGTTCGACATGATGAATGGACTCCTGGAAGAACGGCGAAGGGGATGAGGTTCAATGGGCGCGCAGGTCCGACAGGAATCGCCGGGCGCGCGGATGCTGGGGGCTGCTGAAAAAGGTCTCGGGATCGGCCTTCTCGAGAATCCGGCCGGCGTCCATGAACCACACCCGGTCGGCCACCTCGCGGGCAAAGTTCATCTCGTGGGTGACACACATCATGGTCATGCCATCGTCGGCGAGACCGCGCATCACCGACAGCACCTCGCCGACCATCTCCGGATCGAGCGCGCTGGTGGGTTCGTCGAACAGCATGGCCGGGGGCTCCATCGCCAGCGCCCGTGCGATCGCCACCCGCTGCTGCTGCCCGCCCGACAGCTGGGCCGGATAGGCGAGCGCCTTGTTCGACAGGCCGACCCGCTCCAGCAGCTGGCCGGCCTTCGCCTTGGCGTCGGCGCGCTTCACCCCCAGGACGCGCATCGGCGACAGGATGATGTTGTCCAGCACCGAGAGATGCGGGAACAGGTTGAAGCTCTGGAAAACAAAACCGATGCGGCTGCGCAGCTTGTTCAGCGCCATGCTGCTCATCGGGGCCTGGATGTCGCGACCATCGAACAGCAACTGCCCCGACTTGATCTCTTCCAGGCGATTGACGGTCCGGATGAGCGTCGACTTGCCGGAGCCCGAGGGGCCGCAGACAACGACGACCTCGCCCTTCTTCACCTCGGCGTTGACGTCGGCCAGCGCCTGATAGTCGCCGTACCACTTGTTGATGTTGGAAAACAGGATCATGGTGTCGGTTGGCTGGGCCGATGGCCCGGCGGCGGATGCGGTGGGGTTCATGTCTGTCTCCGTGGATCGGGGTGGTCGGCCGTCGAACGCGGCCTCAGGAATTGGCCGCGACTGCGGGCGGCAGGTCATCGCCGCCAGCCACGGCGAGCGCCGCCGTCCCGGCGCCCAGCCGCTTGCGGGCGATGCGCCGCTCCAGCCACCGGGCGAGCTGTGTCAGGCTGAAGCAAACGACGTAGTAGGTCATCGCCAGGATGAAGAACACCTGGAAGGGCTTGGTCAGCAACTGGTTGTTGATCTGGTTCGCCGCGAAGGTGAGTTCCTGGACGTTGATGACGTAGCCGAGCGTGGTCTCCTTGATGGTGGAGATGAAATGACTCAGCATGCTCGGCAGCATGTTGTAGAGCGCCTGCGGCAGCACCACGTGCCACATGGTGCCCAGGTAGCCGTGGCCGAGTGCGCGCGCCGCCTCGGTCTGGCCTTTGGGCAGGGACAGGATCCCCGCG
>DASXKG010000656.1:0-5184 GCA_036496965.1 Variovorax sp. | reverse complement strand
CATCGCCTCGGTTCACGCGCGCCTGGCCGATCCGTTGCAGGTGCTCGAATGGTTCTTCACGTTCGCGCTCACCTTTGAATACCTTGCGCGACTTGCTTGCGTTCGTCATCCCGCTCGCTATGCGAGCAGCACGTTCGGCATCATCGACTTGTTGGCCTTGCTGCCGACCTACCTCGCGGCTTTTGTGCCCGGCCTCAGCGCATTGATCGACGTGCGGATCCTGAGACTGCTGCGCGTGTTCCGGATTCTGAAGCTCACCGAGTACGTTGCCGAATTCGGTGCCCTTGGCAGTGCACTGTCTGCATCCAGGCGAAAGATCCTGGTGTTCATGTCCTTCGTGATGATGGTTGTCTTGATCATGGGCACTCTCATGTATGTGGTGGAAGGGCCATCGCGTGGCTACACCAGCATCCCCGTGGGCGTGTACTGGGCGATCACGACCATGACGACGGTGGGTTTCGGGGATATCACGCCGCAAACCGACCTGGGTCGGATGATTGCCTCCGTCATGATGCTGCTGGGCTGGGGCACCCTGGCTGTGCCCACCGGCATCGTCAGTGCGGAATTCACGGCACGGAGGCTGGCGCCCGAGCCAACGACGCGGACTTGCCACGAGTGCCTGAGCGAAGGTCATGCGGCCAGCGCGCGCTACTGCAGCGATTGCGGGGCCATGCTGCCACCCTGGCGGCACGAGGCGAGCGCGGATTCGGGCGGAAGCGCAGGACCCTGAAGAACGGCTTGCGGGACTCGTCGGCGACTGCCCGCTCAGGGCATTTACGCTTTCTTTACGCCGCTGCGGCCACTCTGTTTCCCGTTTTTACACGCGCCTGCCGAGACTCGAGGCCTTGTCTCGCATGCAGGAGTGTTCGATGGATATCGTGTGGATTGCCGCCCTCGCGGCGCTGTGGGCGCCGATGGCGTGGATGGTGATCGGGCTGAACCACCTCGAGTCGCCCAAGGGAGAGCGGCCGTGATCAGTCTGGAAGTCCTCTATGGATTGGGCGGCCTGATCGCGGTCCTGCTGTTCGCCTACCTGGTGTTCGCGCTGATCTGCGCCGAGGAGTTCTGATGAGCTCTTCTGCCTGGGGCCTGCTGGCCCTCTACCTGGCTGTGCTCGGCGTTCTGGCGTGGCCGCTCGGGCGCTACCTGGCAGCGCTCTGCGACGGTCGCCTGCCGCGTTGGATGCAGCGGGTCGAAGCGCCCTTGCTGCGCCTGGCCGGCGTTGCGCCGGAATCGGCCATGCACTGGCGTGCCTATGCGCTGGCGCTGCTGGCCTTCAATGCGCTCGGGGCACTGGCGGTCTACGGCCTGCAGCGATTGCAGGGCCTGCTGCCGTTCAACCCGGCGGGAATGGGCGCCGTCTCGCCGGACTCGGCCTTCAACACCGCGGCCAGCTTCGTCACCAACACCAACTGGCAGGGCTACACCCCCGAAACCACGATGAGCTATCTGACGCAGATGCTCGGGCTCACGGTGCAGAACTTCTTCTCGGCCGCGACCGGCATCGCGGTCGCGTTCGCGCTGGCGCGCGGCTTTGCGGCGCGGCGCACGGATGGCAAGGGCCTGGTCGGCAACTTCTGGGTCGATGCCACGCGCATCACGCTCTGGCTGCTGCTGCCGATCTCGTTCGTGCTGGCGATCTTCTTCGTCGGACAGGGCGTGATCCAGAACTTCGACGCCTACAAGCAGGTGACTACGTTGGAGGTCACGGCCTACCAGAATCCGAAGCTCGATGCCGCCGGCCAGCCGGTCAAGGACGCCGCCGGCAACCCGGTGGTCGAGGACGCGAAGACCCCCACGCAGACGCTCGCCATGGGTCCGGTGGCTTCGCAGGAAGCGATCAAGATGCTCGGCACCAACGGCGGCGGCTTCTTCAATGCCAACTCGGCGCACCCTTATGAGAACCCGACGGCGCTGTCCAACTTCGTGCAGATGCTGGCGATCTTCCTGATTCCGGCGGCACTGTGCTTTGCCTTCGGCCGCGTCGTCGGCGACCTGCGCCAGGGCTGGGCGATATTGGCGGCGATGACCGTGATGTTCGTCGCGGCGGTGGTGGTCGTCATCCCGGCCGAGCAGGCAGGCAATCCCCATTTCACCGCCCTGGGCGTCGACCAGGTCGCGAGCGCGCTGCAATCCGGCGGCAACATGGAAGGCAAGGAGCTGCGCTTCGGCATCGCCGCCTCGGGCCTGTTCGCCGCCATCACGACCGCGGCTTCCTGCGGCGCGGTGAATGCGATGCACGATGCCTTCACGCCACTGGGCGGCATGGTCCCGATGGTGCTGATGCAGCTGGGCGAGGTGGTGTTCGGCGGTGTCGGCACGGGGCTCTACAGCATGCTGATCTTCGCCGTGCTGGCGGTGTTCATCGCCGGCCTGATGATCGGCCGCACGCCGGAGTATCTGGGCAAGAAGATCGAGATCTACGAGATGAAGCTCACTTCGATCGCGATCCTGGTGACGCCCATCCTGGTGCTCGCCGGCACCGCCGTGGCGGTGGTCACCGAGGCTGGCAAGGCGGGCATCGCCAACCCGGGTGCGCATGGCTTCTCGGAAATCCTCTATGCGCTGAGCTCGGTCGGCAACAACAACGGCAGCGCCTTCGCCGGGCTGTCGGCGAACACGCCCTTCTACAACATCCTGCTGGCCATCGTGATGTGGTTCGGCCGCTTCGGCGTGGTGGTGCCGGTGCTGGGCATTGCCGGCGCGCTGGCGGCCAAGAAGCGGCTGCCGGTCACCGCCGGCACCATGCCCACGCACGGCCCGCTCTTCGTGACGCTGCTGGTCGGCACCGTGCTGCTGGTCGGCCTGCTGAACTACGTGCCCGCGCTGGCCCTGGGCCCCACGGTCGAACACCTGATGCTCTGGTCGAAATGATATGAACTCCGCTGTCATCAACAAGACTTCTACTTCTTCCATGCGGACATCGATGTTCGATGCCGCCCTGGTAAGGCCCGCGCTGTGGGCCTCCATCACCAAGCTGAGCCCGCGCGTGCAGTGGCGCAACCCGGTGATGTTCATCGTCTACATCGGCAGCATCCTGACTACGGTGCTGTGGCTGCACAGCTTGAACTTCAAGGGCGACACCGGCATGTCGTCGGCCTTCGTGCTGGCGGTGTCGATCTGGCTGTGGTTCACCGTGCTGTTCGCGAATTTCGCCGAGGCCCTGGCCGAAGGCCGCAGCAAGGCGCAGGCTGCGTCGCTGCGCGGCCTGCGCAAGGACACCTGGGCGAAGAAGCTGCTGGAGCCCATGCACGGCGCGCGCTGGCTGCCGATGCAGGGGCAGGAGCTGCGCCGCGGCGACGTGGTGCTGATCGAGGCGCACGATGTCGTGCCGCTCGATGGCGAAGTGATCGAGGGCGTGGCCTCGGTCGACGAGAGCGCCATCACCGGCGAATCGGCGCCGGTGGTGCGCGAATCGGGTGGCGATTTCTCGGCCGTCACCGGCGGCACGCGGGTGCTGTCGGACTGGCTGGTGGTGCGCATCACGGTGAATCCCGGCGAGTCCTTTCTCGACCGAATGATCGGCATGGTGGAAGCCGCCAAAAGGCAGAAGACACCCAACGAGATCGCGCTCACGATCCTGCTGGTGGCGCTGACGCTGGTGTTCCTGGTGGTCACGGCGACGCTCTTGCCCTTCTCGCAGTTCAGCGTGGGCGCCGCGGGCGCCGGTACCGTGGTGTCGCTGACCGCGCTGGTCGCGCTGCTGGTGTGCCTGATCCCGACCACCATCGGCGGGCTGCTGTCGGCGGTCGGCGTGGCGGGCATGAGCCGCATGCTCCAGGCCAACGTGATCGCCACCTCGGGCCGCGCCGTCGAGGCGGCGGGCGACGTCGACGTGCTGCTGCTCGACAAGACCGGCACCATCACGCATGGCAACCGCCAGGCCACGGCCTTCCTGGTGGCGCCCGGCGTCACGCAGGAGCGGCTGGCGCGCGCTGCGCTGCTGGCCTCGCTGGCCGACGAGACGCCCGAGGGGCGCAGCATCGTCGACCTGGCGCACCGCGTGGGCGCCGACAGTGCCGCGGTCGAGGGGGTGCATTTCGTGCCCTTCACGGCCCAGACCCGGATGAGCGGCGTGGACCTGCCGCCGCCGCCGGCGAATCTGGATGCAGAGAGGATTCCGTTGCGCAAGGGTGCGGTCGAAGCCGTGCGGCGCCATGTGGAGGCACTCGGCGGCACGCTGCCGGCCGAGATGCTGAACGCGGCCGAAGCGGTCGCGCGGCGCGGCAGCACGCCGCTGGCGGTGGCCGAGCGCGAGCGGGTGCTGGGCATCGTCGAGCTCAAGGACATCGTCAAGACCGACATCAAGGAACGTTTCGCCGAGCTGCGCCGCATGGGCATCAAGACCGTGATGATCACCGGTGACAACAAGCTCACGGCCGCCGCCATCGCGGCCGAGGCGGGCGTGGACGATTTCCTGGCCGAGGCCACGCCGGAAGACAAACTGGCGCTGATCCGCGAGTACCAGGCCGAAGGCCGGCTGGTGGCGATGACGGGTGACGGCACCAACGACGCACCGGCGCTGGCGCAGGCCGACGTGGCGGTGGCGATGGGCAGCGGCACGCAGGCCGCCAAGGAGGCCGGCAACATGGTCGACCTGGATTCCAACCCGACCAAGCTGCTCGAAGTGGTGGAGACCGGCAAGGCGCACCTGATGACGCGCGGCTCGCTCACCACCTTCTCGATCGCCAACGACGTGGCGAAGTACTTCGCCATCATTCCGGCGATCTTCGTCTCCACCTACCCGCAGCTGGGCGCGCTGAACGTGATGCGGCTGGCCAGCCCGTCGTCGGCGATCCTGTCGGCGGTGATCTTCAATGCGCTGGTGATCGTGTTCCTGATTCCGCTGGCCCTGAAGGGCGTGCGCTACCGGCCGGTCGGTGCGGCTGCCCTGCTGCGCCGCAACCTGGCCATCTACGGGATCGGCGGCCTCATCGTCCCGTTCATCGGCATCAAGTTGATCGACTGGCTGCTGGTCGCGGTCGGTCTGGTCTGAAGGCACCACCATGGCAAAATTCTTTCGTCCCCTGCTCGCGGTTTTCGTGCTGTTGAGCGCAATCACCGGCATCGTCTATCCGCTGGCCGTGGCTGGCGTCGCCAAGGTGGTCTTCCCCGCGCAGGCCTCGGGCAGCCTCGCGATGCGCAACGGCGAAGTCATCGGCTCCCAGCTGATCGGCCAGAACT
>DASXKG010000655.1:0-6437 GCA_036496965.1 Variovorax sp. | reverse complement strand
GTCGTGCGGCAAGGCAGAAAGGAGTTGAGCATGCAGTTGCGCGAAGAGTCTTTCTGCGGGAACTGCCGCGTCTGCGATCGGGACGAGGATGAATCGCTCCTCGGCAGCAGCCGGAGCGGGGCGATTTGGAGGGGTTCCCATGGAGGGCCTGTTTTCGCGGGCGGCGATGCGCAGCGGGTGTTCTTGTGAGCCGCGGATGGCGCAGCGTTCGTCGCGATGTCGGGGTTCAGATGCGCGTGGGCGCCGCCCAGGCCGCGCCCTGCACCGCGAGCAGCCCGGACCGCCCGGGCACTTCACCCAGTTCGATCCGGTGCCGCGGAAGGGAGGCAGGATCGAGGCCGTCCCCGAGCTGCCCGAGGGCGACCAGCCGGTGGCCCTGTTGCGTCCAGCCGGCCAGCAGGCGTTCGAACACGGGCAAGAGCTTCATGCCCTCGAGCTCGGCATGCAAGGTGTAGACATGTTCTTGCGAGGCATCGGCGGTGAGCGACAGCAGGTGCTGGTGCACGTTGGCTTCGTTCATGTCGTCGATGCCGATCAGCTCGTCCAGCGTCGGCAGCGTGGTCGGGAACTGCGGCGGCCCGAGCGTGCGGCCGTCGTCGCCGACGGGCATGAAGGGGCCGCTGCCGCGCGTGTCCGAGGCCAGCGTGATGCCGAGCTGGGATTCGGCGCGCGCGGCCGCGGCATTGAACTGCCATCCGGCCGCCCCGTGCACGGTGGCTGGGACGCCGAAGATCTCTCCGAAGCGGCGCACCGCCAGTTCCATCTCGTCGGTGATCCACGCAGGGTCGCGCTGCAGCATGCGGTCCTGCCACTTCACGTGGTCCCAGCAATGCACGCCGACCTCGAAGCCGGCATCGCGCACCTCGCGCATCACCCCGGCCGTGCGCTTGCCGATGTCCGGGCCCGGCAGCAGGCTGCCGTAGAGCAGCGTGCGGATGCCATAGTGCTCGACCACCGAGGTGCGCGACACCTTGCTCAGGAAGCCCGGGCGGAACACGCGCAGGATGGCGCGGCCGGTATGGTCCGGCCCCAGGCTGAACAGGAAGCTCGCCTGGGCGCCGGCGGCTTGCAGCGCCTGCACCAGCTTCGGCACGCCTTCCTGCGTGCCGCGCAAGGTGTCGACGTCGACCTTCAGTGCAATTCGGGCCATACCCTCAAAGCGACAAGTCGGCGGCGGCTTCGGCCTGGTCGCGGTAGTACGCGAACAGCGCCTTCAGCGCATCCTGCATCTCGACCTTCGGCTTCCAGTCCAGGTCCTTCATGGTGGAGCGGATGTCGGGCACCCGGTGCGTCACGTCCTGGTAGCCGCGGCCGTAGTACTCCGCGGCCGACACGTCGATCAGCTGGACCGCGGCGGCGGCGTCGCGGTATTCGGGCAGCGTCCTGGCCAGCGCCACCATCATCTCGGCGAGCGAGCGGATCGAGTGGTTGTTGCCGGGGTTGCCGATGTTGTAGATCTTCGAATCGGCGACGCCTTCGGCATTGGCGATGATCTTGACCAGCGCATCGATGCCGTCGTCCACGTAGGTGAAGGCGCGCTGCTGGCTGCCGCCGTCGACCAGCCGGATCGGCTCGCCGCGCACGATGTGGCCGAGGAACTGCGTGATCACGCGGCTCGAACCTTCCTTCGGCGTGTGCAGGTTGTCCAGGCCCGGGCCGATCCAGTTGAAGGGGCGGAACAGGGTGTAGCGCAGGCCCTCCTGCTGGCCGTAGGCGTGGATCACGCGGTCCATCAGCTGCTTGGCCGCGGCGTAGATCCAGCGCGGCTTGTTGATCGGACCGTAGACCAGGTTCGAGGCCTCCGGATCGAAGGCCTCGTCGGTGCACATGCCGTAGACCTCGCTGGTCGACGGGAACACCACCCGCTTGTTGTACTTGAGGCACTGGCGCACGATCGGCAGGTTGGCCTCGAAGTCGAGTTCGAACACGCGCAGCGGCTCGCGCACGTAGGTCGAGGGCGTGGCGATCGCCACCAGCGGCAGCACCACGTCGCATTTCTTCACGTGGTATTCGATCCATTCCTTGTTGATCGTGATGTCACCTTCGAAGAAGTGGAAGCGCGGATCGCCCATCCAGGGCCGCACGCGGTCGGACTGCATGTCCATGCCGTAGACCTGCCAGTCGGTGGTCTCCAGGATGTGGCGGGTGAGATGGTGGCCGATGAAGCCGTTGACGCCGAGGATGAGTACTTTGAGCATGGGGAACCGATCGAAGGAAAGGGGTTGGTTGTCAGAAGTCGACGTTCACCGAGCGGCTCGCGAAGCGCCGTTCGAACGAAGCCGCATCGATGGCGCCGTCGCTGTCATGCGCGGCCAGCACCTGGAGCGTGCCGCCATCGGCGGCCAGCAGCCAGAGCGAGCCGCCGTCGCTCGACAGCCGCAGCACCGGCGCGGCGTCGGCCCGCGGGCCGTTCGCCAGGCGCGTGCGGTCGATGACGATCTGCCGGCCGCTGAAGCGGCAGAAGGCGCCCGGGTAGGGAGCCGCCAGCGCGCGCACCAGATTGTGGATCTGGGCGGCGCTCGCCTGGCCGGGGATCAGGCCGTCCTCGGGCTTGCGCCCGCCATAGTAGCGGCCCTTGGACAGATCCTGCGCGCGCTCCGGCGCGCTGCCGTCGAGCATGCCCGGCAGGCTGCGCGCCAGCACGATCTCCGCGGCGGTGACCACCTTGCCGAACACCTCGTGCGCGGTGTCGTCCTGCAGGATCGGCACGGCGCACTGGTCGACGATGGCGCCGTTGTCCGGCTTCTCGTTCATGCGGTGCAGCGTGGCACCGGTCTCGCGGGCGCCTTCGATCACTGCCCAGTTCACCGGCGCCCGCCCGCGGAACTGCGGCAGCAGCGAGCCATGCATGTTGAAGGCGCCGCTCTTCGGCAGCTCGAGCCAGGCGGCCTTGAGCATGTGCCGGTAGTAGAAGGAAAAGAGGAAGTCCGGCTCCGAGGCCCTGGCCTCGGCGATCAGCTCCGGCAGGTGCGCATCGGTCGGCGCGACGCAGCGCAGGCCGTATTCGGCGGCGGTGGCGGCCACGCTGCCGAATCAGATGTCCTCGGTCGCCGAATCGGCATGGGTGACCACCAGCGGCACCTCGACGCCCGCATCGAGCAGCACGCGCAGGCAGCGCACGCCGACGTCGTGGTAGGCGAAGACCAGCGCACGGGCCGGCAGGCGCGGCTTGAGAATTGGAGTACCTTCGCGCAGCAGCGCTTCAGGATTCGCCTTCGGAGCGGCCGGGCGGCTCATGGCCTGCGCTCCAGCACCGCGTTGATGACATAGCGCGGGCGCGCGCGCACTTCCTGGTAGATGCGGCCGATGTATTCGCCCAGCAAGCCGATGCCGAACAGCGCCAGCCCCATGAGCAGGAACAGCAGCGCGAAGAGGGTGAACACGCCGCCTTCCTCGGGCCCGAGGATGAGCCGGCGCCCGGCCAGGATCAGGAACAGCAGGCCCGACAGCAGCGAGACCACGATGCCGAGCATCGAGAAGGCCTGCAGCGGCAGCAGCGAGAAACCCGTCACCAGGTCGAAGTTCAGCCGCACCAGGCTGTAGAACGAATACTTCGACTCGCCGGCATGCCGCTCCTCGTGGCTCACCACCACTTCGGTCGGGTTGCGCGCGAACTGCAGCGCCAGCGCCGGGATGAAGGTGTTCATCTCGTTGCACTGGTTGATCAGCTGCACCACGCTGCGGCTGTAGGCCCGCAGCATCGAGCCGTGGTCGGTCATGACGATGCCGGTCAGGCGATGGCGCAGCCGGTTCATGGCGCGCGAGGCCCAGCGGCGCCAGGCCACATCCTGCCGGTTGCGCCGGATCGTGCCCACGCAGTCATGGCCCTGGTCCATCGCCTCCAGCAGCAGATGGACGTCCTCGGGCGGGTTCTGCAGGTCGGCGTCGAGGGTGACGATGCGGTCTCCGCGGCAATGCTCGAAGCCCGCCAGGATCGCCCGGTGCTGGCCGAAGTTGCCGTTGAAGAGAATCACCCGCGTGACGTCCGGCCGGTGCTCGAACTGCGCCGCCAGCAGCGCCGCCGAGCGGTCGCGGCTGCCGTCGTTGATGAACACCACCTCGTAGCTCACGCCCAGCGCGTCCAGCGCGGGGTAGAGGCGATCGAACAGCGCGGCGAGCCCGGCTTCCTCGTTGTAGACGGGAATCACCACGCTCAGGACCGGATCCTGGGCCGGCAGGGTCACGGCCCCGACGTCGACCGGAGTGTGCACAGCGCTCATGTCTTTTTCCCGCGCAATTCGGCCACCGTGGCCGCCACCGCGGCGCAGACCCGGTCGATGTCGGCATCGGCCATGCCTGGGAAAAGCGGCAGCGTCAGGGTGCGCGCGCCGACATCCTCGGCCACCGGGAAGTCCCCCGGCGCATGGCCCATGGCACGGAACATCGAGAACAGGTGCATGGCCGGATAGTGCACGCCCACGCCGATGCCGCGGGCTTTCATCGCCGCGATGAAATCGCCGCGCCGATGCGCCAGGTCGCGCGGCAGCAGCGGCTGGAACATGTGCCAGTTGCCGTCGTTCTGCGCATCGACGGGCGGCAGCTGGAAGCCGAGCGAGCTGTCCCAGCGCTCGAAATAGCGGCGCGCCAGATGGCGGCGGCGGACATTGAAATCCTCGCAGCTGCGCAACTGGCCCAGGCCGATGGCGGCCGCCACGTCGGTCATGTTGGCCTTCGCACCCCAGGCCTCGACCTCCATCCCGCCGTCGGGCAGGCGCACCACGCCCTGCAACCGGAGCCGCTCGAAGGCGCGCGCCTCGTCGGCGTCGTTCATCACCAGGCAGCCGCCTTCGGCCGAAGTGAAGTTCTTGTTGGCATGGAAGCTGAAGGACACCAGGTCGCCGAAGCTGCCGATCGGGCGCCCGTTCCAGCGCGAACCGAAGGACTGCGCGGCATCCTCGACCACGCGCAGCCGGTGCTGCCCGGCCAAGGCGTTGAGGCGGTCGCGGTCCACCGGGAGTCCGGCCAGGTCGACCGGGATCAGGGCGCGCGTGCGCGGCGTGATGGCGGCCTCGATGAGCGAGAGGTCGATGTTGCGCGTGGTCATGTCGGCATCGACGAAGACCGGTGTCGCGCCCACGGCCAGCACCACGTTGGCGGTGGCGACCCAGCTCAGCGGGGTGGTGATGACCTCGTCGCCCGGCCCGATGCCGCACAGGCGCAGGCCCAGTTCGAGCGAGGCCGTGCCCGAGTTGACCAGGCGCACCGGGCGGCCGCCCCAGCGCTCGGACAAGGCGGCTTCGAGCGCCTGGCACTTGGGCCCGGTGGTGATCCAGCCGGAACGCAGCACCTCGCCCACCTCGGCGATGGTGCGTTCGTCGATGGCCGGACGCGTGAAAGGCAGGAAGGGGGTTTCGCTCATGAGGTGCTCCCGCTGCGTGCCACGAGGATCACGCCGATGATGATGACGCCGATGCCGAGCCAGCGCTGCAGGCCGACCGATTCGCCGAACAGCCACCAGGCCAGCAGCGCGTTGACCACATAGCCGATGGAGAGCATCGGATAGGCGATGCTCACTTCCACCCGCGACAGGGCGACGATCCACACCACCACGCTGATGGCGTAGCAGGCCAGGCCGCCGAGGATGCCCGGATGCACTGCCAGCCCGCCGGCCGTGCGCCAGAGCGCGGCGGCCCCGTCCGACATGCTGATCTCGCCCACGCTGCGCGCGCCCGCCTTGAGCAGCAGCTGCGCAGCGGCGTTCAGCAGCACCCCGCTCAGGATCCAGATGAAATCGAGTGCTTTCATTTTTTCAACACCATAACCCGCCGCGCATCGGCAAAGAGGACCCGCATCGGCACGCCGCGCTGCCGGAGTTCGAGGAAGGTCGGAAAGTTCATGTATGCGGCCGCCTGCGGCAGCGCCTGCCAGCGCGCGAGGAAGTCGTCCAGGGTGTGAATGTAGCGGTCCGGCTCGATCCGCTCGCCGAGCGCGAATTCGTCCTCGTAGTCCACCAGCGTCACCTGCCGCCCGAGATAGAAGGGCAGCGTCTGGTCGTAGTCGCGCACCGAGAACACCGGCGTTTCCGGCCCGATGGCCGACTGCAGTCCGGCGGCCATGTCCTCGGCGCTCTTGAGCTTGCCGAAGGCGTTGTGCGATTGCAGCACCACGGCGATGGCCAGCACATGCCCCAGCGCCACGGCGAGCACCGCCGCCGTGACCTGGCCTCGGCGCAGGCTGCGCCAGGCGAAGGCCGCGCCGGCCAGGAACACGACGGCGCCGATGCGCAGGCCCACGCCCATCGGCGCCAGCGACTCGATCGGCGTCCACGGATTGGCCGAGCGTGCGATCAGTGCCGGCCCGGCCAGCGCCATGAGCCACAGCAGCACCGGCAGCAGCAGGTGCCAGCGCAGCACATCGGTGCGCGCCGAGCGCAGGGCCAGCCCGATCAACAGCGCCAGCGCCGGGAACATCGGCAGGATGTAGGACGGCAGCTTGGA
>DASXKG010000654.1:0-2660 GCA_036496965.1 Variovorax sp. | reverse complement strand
ATTTCGGGAACCCTCGAGCGCCATGCCGGCTCCATGTCTCAACCTCTCACGCCATGAATCAACAAGACCTGTCGATCATCTCCCTCCTGGTCCATGCCAGTATTCCGGTGCAGCTCGTCGTGCTGCTGCTGATCGTGGTTTCCGTCGCCAGCTGGGCGGCGATCTTCCGCAAGTACTTCTCGCTCAAGCGCACCCGCGCGCTCAATGACGAGTTCGAGCGCGAGTTCTGGTCCGGCACCAGTCTCAACGAGCTCTTCTCCTCGGCCGCGCAGAACGCCAAGTTCGCGGGACCGATGGAACGCATCTTCGCCTCCGGCATGCGCGAATACCAGAAGCTGCGCGAGCGCCATGTGAGCGACACCGGCACCTTGCTGGACGGCGCGCGGCGCGCCATGCGGGCCAGCTTCCAGCGCGAACTCGATGCCGTCGAGCAGAACCTCTCCTTCCTGGCCACGGTGGGTTCGGTGTCGCCCTATGTCGGCCTGTTCGGCACGGTGTGGGGGATCATGCATGCCTTCACCGGGCTGGCCGCGCTGGCGCAGGTCACGCTCTCGACCGTCGCCCCGGGCATCGCGGAGGCGCTGGTGGCCACCGCCATCGGCCTGTTCGCGGCGATCCCCGCCGTGGTGGCCTACAACCGCTTCGCCCGCGAGATCGACAAGATCGCCATCGCGCTGGAGACCTTCATCGAGGAGTTCTCCAACATCCTGCAGCGCAACCTGACGGCCCACGTCAACCCGGCGACCGTGACGCCGGCCACCGGCCGCTGAACGGAGCCCCGCACCATGCCGGCCACTTCCTCCCGCGGCCGCGGCCGCCGCACGATCAACGAGATCAACATGGTCCCGTTCATCGACGTCATGCTGGTGCTGCTGATCATTTTCATGGTCACGGCGCCGCTGATCACGCCCAGCGTGATCAACCTGCCGAGCGTCGACAAGGCCAACAAGCAGCCCGACAAGCCGGTCGAGATCGTGATCAAGAGCGATGACGAGGTGCAGATCAAGAAGGACCCGTCGACCGGCAGCGGCGGCTCTTCCATTCCCATGACGCAGATCGGCGCTGCCGCCAAGACCGCGCAGGGCGACAACCCCGACCGGCCGGTGGTGATCAGCGCCGACAAGTCGGTCAAGTACGAAACGGTGGTCAAGGCCATGAACCAGCTCAAGCGCGCCGGCATCGAGCGCGTCGGGCTTTCGGTCCAGACCACCGGCGCGAAGTAAGGCATGTCCCTCGCCGCCGACCGTCCCGAATTCGCGCCCCCGCCGCAGCGCGGCACGCCGCGTGCCGTGCTGCTGGCGCTGATCGCCCATGCGCTGCTGATCGCCGCCTTGACCTGGGGCGTGAACTGGAAGCGCGAGTCGGAGAACGATGCGGTCGAGGCCGAGCTCTGGTCCTCCACCGTGCAGCAGGCGGCGCCGCGCGCCGTGGCCCCGGTGCCGCAGCCGCCGGTGCCCACGCCCACCCCGGCGCCCCCGCCGCCGCCACCGCCTCCGCCGCCGCCCCAAGTCGTGCAGCCGCCGGCCCCGCCGCCGCCGAAGCAGCCGGACATCGCCCTCGAGCAAGAGAAGAAACTGCAGGAGCAAAAGGAACAGCAGCAGCGCGAGCTGGAGCAGCAGAAGAAGCTCGACGCCGCCAAGAAGGCCGCGCAGGACAAGCGCGACGCCGAAGCCAAGCAGCGCGCCGAAGACGAAGCCGAGCGCAAGAAGGAAGAGCAGCAGAAGCAGGCCGACCTGAAGAAGCAGCAGCAGCTGCAGCAGCAGCAGGCCGATGCCAAGGCCGCAGCCGACGCCGCGAAAAAGAAAGAGGCCGATGCCAAGCAGGCGGCGCAGGCCGCCGCCGACCGTGCGGCCACGCTCAGGCGCATGCAGGCGCTGGCCGGTTCCGGCGCCGACGACTCCACGGGCACGGCCGCGCATTCCTCGGGCCCCTCGGGCAGCTACGGCGGCCGGGTGGCCGCGGCGGTGCGGCCGAACGTGGTGTTCCCCGATGCCGATCTGGTGAGCGGCAATCCCGGCGCCGAGTTCGACGTCCGGCTGGCGCCCGACGGCACCATCATCGGCGCGCCGACGCTGACCAAATCGAGCGGGCTGGCGAACTGGGACAACGCCGCGCTGCGCGCGTTGGAGAAGACCGAGAAGCTGCCGCGCGATATCGACGGCACGGTGCCGCCGCGGCTGATCGTGACGTTGCGGCCGAAGCGCTGATCCCATCGGCAGCGATCCTGTCCATCGAGCCCCTGCGCGAAGCGCATTTCGAAGCCCTGCTGGCCATGCTCGACGCGGTCGCGCGCGAAAAGCGCTTTCTTGCCTTCACCCAGGCCCCGCCGGTCGCGGAGGCCTATGCCTTCTACCGCGCAACCATCGCCACGGGCATTGGCCGCATCGCTTCGTGGGACGGAAACTCCGTGGGATGGTGCGATATCGTGCCGACGCATGGCCAGGCCAGGTCGCATGTCGGGCACCTCGGCATCGGATTGATTCCATCGGCTCGGCATCGAGGCATCGGCGCGCAGTTGATGCATGCGGCCATCGCCGCAGCGTGGGCCAAGGGACTGACGCGGATCGAACTGAGCGTGCGCGCGGACAACGCAAACGCCAAGGCACTCTATGAAGGCCTCGGTTTCCAGACCGAGGGCTTCATGCAGCGCGCGTTCTGCG
>DASXKG010000653.1:0-3468 GCA_036496965.1 Variovorax sp. | reverse complement strand
CGGCGATGTCGAGCATGCCCGGGCGGTCTGCCGTGGCCGGCGGGTGTGGCGCGAGAGCGATGCTGCGGGTCATGCCGCTTCTACGCGGGCGCCTGCGCTTTGGATCGCATCCCTGGAGAAATCGCTGTGATCTAATTTCGGCGCCGCCGCGTAGAAAGCGGCATGAACACCGCGCCGCAGCCTTCGGCACCGGCCACTCGGGCCGCATGGTCCCGATCGCCGGGGCGATCGAACCTGACGCTGCAGCAACACCGGGGCGCGATGCCGACAAGCGAGGAAATGGGCGAACTGCTGCAGGCCGTGGCGCTGGCCCAGGACCGGCAGGCCTTTGCCGTGCTGTTCCGCCACTTCGCCCCGCGGGTGAAGTCCTACCTGATGCGCGGCGGCAGCCCGGAGGGGCTGGCGGAGGAACTGGCACAGGAAACCATGATCAGCGTCTGGCGCAAGGCGACGCTGTTCGATCCGCGCCACGCCGGGGTCTCGACCTGGATCTTCGCCATTGCACGGAACCTGCGCGTCGATCATTTCCGCCGCCACGGCCACACCCTGGTCGACGGAGAGGACCATGGCAGCGAGGACATGGCCGACACGGCCCCGGCGCTGGACGAACAGCTGCGCGCCCAGCGGCGCGAACGCAGTGTGCGCGAAGCCATGTCGCAGTTGTCCGCGGAACAGGCGCAGGTGCTGCGCCTGTCCTTCTATGAAGAACTCCCCCAGGCCCGGATTGCACACGATCTGGGCATCCCGCTCGGCACCGTGAAGTCGCGGGTGCGGCTCGCCGTGAACCATCTGCGTCGCCTGCTCGACGCGCTCGAACCATGATCCACCACCATCCCGATGACGACCTCCTGCTGGCCCGGGCGGCGGGCAGGCTCGGCAGCGGACATTCGCTGCTGATCGGCAGCCACCTCGAACATTGCAGCTATTGCCGCGCTCGGCTGCGCGTGCTGGAGGCCGTCGGCGGCGCGATGCTGGAGGAGCTTGCGCCCGCGGTGCTGCCCTCCCGGTCGCTCGCCGACACCCTGGCCGCCATCGACGCGCCGGCACCGCCCGTCGCCCAGGCGCCGGCGCCACTGGCCCGTCCTTCGCTGCCGACGGGCATCGCCTGGCCGCGCGCACTGCGCGGCTGCAGCGCCACGCCGTGGCGCTGGGTTGGGCCGGGCATGCGCTGGAGCCGCGTCACGGTGCCGTACGACAGCGCCGCCAACGTCTTCCTGCTGCGCATCGGTGCCGGCAAGGAGCTGCCGGTCCATACCCACAGCGCGAGCGAACTGACGCAGGTGCTCTACGGCTCCTTTCATGACGGCCGCGCCCTGTTCGGTCCGGGCGATTTCGACGAGGGCGATGGCAGCTTCACGCACATGCCGAAGGTCGAGCCGGCCGGTGAATGCATCTGCCTGGCTTCGGTCGAGGGCAAGGTGCTGTTCGAGGGCTTGCTGGCGCGCCTGATGGGCGGACTGGTCGGCATGTAGCGGCCGAGGCCGAGTCGCACGCGAGGGTGCTCAAGGTGCGCCGGGGGAGCCTCGGGACGCCTTCGGCCATCCGGGCACGAAGGCGTTGGTACGGGCGATGTAGTCGCGGTAGCCCGGCCGGCGACGGGCGATGTCTTTCTCGAGCAGGCGCACGCCGGACACGCGAAGCAGCAGGAAGGTCATGAGCAGCGGCGATATCACGCTCCATGCGCCGGCGAGGCGGGCGGCCGCGAGCGCCAGCAGCCACAGGCCCCACCAGACGCAGCACTCGCCGAAATAGTTGGGATGGCGGGTCAGCCGCCAGAGGCCGCGGTCCATCACCTGGCCCTGGTGGCTGGCATTGGCCTTGAAGCGCCGCATCTGGGCGTCCGCGACGGCCTCGAAGGCGATGCCGAAGACCATCAGCATGCCGCCCGCGAGGTCGAGCCAGCCGAGCGGCCGGCCGGCGCCGAGGGCGACCACCACCAGCGCGGGCGCGCTGACGATCCATGCCAGCAGCGTCTGCAGACCGAAGACCAGGTACAGGCTCTTGAGGCCGAATCCCGGTTCGTTGCGAGCGCGGATCTCCCGGTAGCGGCGGTCCTCGCCATGGCCCCAGTTGCGCATCGTGAGGTAGAGCGCCAGGCGCAGGCCCCAGGCCGCCACCAGCGCGGCCATCCACAGGCTGCGTGCGGCGGGCGGCGGCCCGAACCAGACATAGCTCAGTGCGGCGCCGGCGATCGCCAGCGGCCAGATGCGGTCGACCAGGCTCGCGTCGCGGCGCTGCAGGCTCGCCAGCCAGGTGAGCACGGCCAGCAGCGCCACCGGCGCCAGGCCCGCGAGCGCCAGCCGCGCCAGCGAATCAGGCATTCGCCAGGGTCCCGGCCGGCTGTTCGGGCTCGAACAGGTAGTGGCCCACCACCCAGCGGTGGCCGGACTCGAAGCCGAACAGTTCGGCCACCGACATGAAGAACAGTCGCCAGCGCTGCCACCACAGTTCGGCCTCGTTGCCGTAGGTGGCCGCGAACAACGGCTTCAAGCCGCGGCGCCTGCGGTCCATGTTGTGCAGCCAGGCCTCGGCCGTGCGCTGGTAATGGGTGCCGTCCCAGCGCCAGCGCTGCACCAGGCGCAGGGCGTCCTGGCAGGACGGCGCCAGGTCGTCGCTGGGCATCATGCCGCCGGCGAAGAAGTACTTGCTCATCCAGTCGCTGGCGTCGCGTTCCTCGAAGGCGTAGGGCGCGCCGACATGCGCGAACACGTGCATGAAGAAGCGGCCTTCCGGCTGCAACCAGCGGGCGATGTTGGCAAAGGCGCGCGGCCAGTTGCGCAGGTGCTCGAACATCTCGACCGACACGATCCGGTGGTAGCGCCGATCGGTGTCGAAGACGTTCACATCGCGCGTCAGCACCTTCAGGTTGCCGAGGCCGCGCGCCTTGGCCTGGGCCTCGATGTGTTCGCGCTGGCTGACCGAATTGGACAGCGCGGTGATCCGGCTGGCCGGATAGTGCGCGGCCATCCACAGCGACAGAGAGCCCCAGCCGCAACCCAGTTCCAGGACCTCCTGGCCGTCGGCGAGGCCGGCGCGCTCGCAGGTGAGCGCGAGCGCGGCCGCCTCCGCCTGTTCGAGCGTGCGAACGCCCTCGGGCCAATAGCAGCTGCTGTATTTGCGGTGCGTGCCGAGCACCTCGCCGAAGAAAGCGGACGGCAGCTCGTAGTGCTGCTGGTTGGCCTTCTCGGGCAGCGGCGCCAACTCGGCGCCGCGCATCGAAGCAATGAACTCCCGCCGCAGTTTCTGCGTCCGGATGGAATTGCCGGCGCCGACTTCGGCCAGGCGCTCGCCCAGCAAATGTCGTATGCCCAGGCGCACGACGCCGTCGGGCACCCATCCTGTTTCGACCCAGCGAATGGCTCTGGCGGTGTATGGCGTCATGGGGACCTTCCTCCTTGCATCGTCCAGCGGATCGGCAAGCCTTTCAGGTTGCCGCTGGCGGCTGTACGTGGCGATGCGCGCAATGGA
>DASXKG010000652.1:0-1655 GCA_036496965.1 Variovorax sp. | reverse complement strand
GCCCCGAGTCGCCGCCAGCCCTTGAAAATCAAGGCTCCGGCTGGAATGCCCGCAAAAAAAGCAAATGCCAATTTCCATACAAATCAACAACTTAGCCTCGCTATCGTTTGAGTAGCAAGGATCGGCGAGGGTCCGAAGGATTTGCGCACCGCAACAGCGGTTTTGTGCATAAGTCAGTCCCTCCTCACCCTTTTCGACCCTTGACAAATGCCTGACAGGCGATCTCGGGTGCTTACATCTGATAACGGCCGGTCAGGCGCGCATGGCGCGCGACTGCGAATGCACCGCTGCCACCAGCGCCGCGACGTGCTCTGGCGGCGTGAACTGGCTGATGCCGTGGCCCAGGTTGAAGATGTGCGCGGGGCCTGGCGTCAGCGGATCGGCATGAGGAGCCCCGAAGCTGCGCAGGACCTTCGCGACCTCGTCCTCGATCTGCTGCGGCGGCGCGAACAACACGGTGGGGTCGATGTTGCCCTGCAAGGCCTTGGCGCCGCTGCCTTCGCCCACCAGCGCCCGCGCCCGACCGAGGTTCACGGTCCAGTCGAGTCCGAGCACCTCGCAGTCGAGCGCGCGCATGTCCTCGAGCCAGAGGCCACCGCCCTTGGTGAAGACGATGCGCGGTACCGGCTGGCCGTCGGTGCCCTGGCGCTTGAGCTGCGCCAGCACGCGCGCGGTATAGGCCAGGCTGAAGGCCTGGAAAGCGCCATCGGCCAGCACGCCGCCCCAGCTGTCGAAGACCATCACGGCTTGCGCGCCGGCGTCGATCTGGGCGTTGAGATAGGCCGCCACGGCATCGGCGTTCACGCGAAGCAGCCGGTGCATGAGCTCGGGCCGGCTGTAGAGCAGGGTCTTGGCCAGGCGGTAGTCGCTCGAGCCGGCGCCTTCGACCATGTAGCAGGCCAGCGTCCAGGGGCTGCCCGAAAATCCGATCAGCGGCACCCGTCCGGCGAGCGCCCGGCGAACCGAAGCCACTGCATCGAAGACATAGCGAAGCTTGTCGAGATCGGGCGCGGCGAGCGCCGCGATCGACTGTTCGTCGCGCAGCGGGTGTGCGAAGCGCGGGCCTTCGCCGGCCTCGAAGGACAGGCCGAGCCCCATCGCGTCGGGCACCGTCAGGATGTCGGAGAACACGATCGCGGCGTCGAGCGGAAAGCGCTCCAGGGGCTGCAGCGTGACTTCGGTGGCGTAGTCGACGTTGGTGGCCAGCCCCATGAAGCTGCCGGCCTTGGCGCGCGTGGCCAGGTATTCGGGCAGGTAGCGCCCGGCCTGGCGCATCAGCCAGATCGGCGTGTGGTCGGTGGCCTGGCGCCAGCAGGCACGGAGGAAACTGTCGTTTTGAAGCGGCGCGAACATGAGGCGATTGTCTCAGGTGCGTCGCACGAGAGCCCCCACGCTCCCCACTTCGAGTGCTTCAGTGCCCCCGGGGGGCGCAGGCCGCATCGTGGGCGGCGGCGCCGGCCCGAGCCTCAGACCTGGTAGTTGATCGCGCTCCCGTGGGGTCGTGTCAGGGCTGCGTTGATCGGCCGGCCGCCGAAGGCCTCGTCCAGCGCCTGGTTCACGTAGTTCGTGGCCGTCCCGATGTCTTCCACGCCGGCCGAGGCGATGCTGTCGATCCCGCCTGCATAGACCAGCGTGCCACCCGGATCGACGATGAA
>DASXKG010000651.1:0-3108 GCA_036496965.1 Variovorax sp. | reverse complement strand
GGCGATGCTGGCCGAACGCTTCGGCGCCGACAACGGGCGCATCGCCCGGATCATCCTGTGGACGACCGTGGCGGCCTTCTTCAGCTTTCCGCTGGTGGCCGGATGGTTGCGCTGAACTCCCTTATTCAGGTGTCAGCACGCCGAGCTTGTAGGGATCGGTGTCCGGCAACGCCTCGCAGCGGGACAGGTCCCGGCCCTGAGTGCCGTCGCAATAGAAGCTGCTGTTGACCCGGCCGAACAGCGTGGGCGTCGAGGTGAAGAGCACGCCCTGGTTCGGTTCCCAGTGGTCCTTCGGCGCCGCCGGGGAAGGCGCGGCTGCCGGCGCCGAGGCGGACGGTGGTGCAGCGACCGCCGAGTTGGACGCGACCAGCGTGCCCGGCGCCGACGGACTCGGGGCATCGCCGGCGGAGGCCGTGAATTGCGCCAGCGTCTTGCTGGCCGCGCTGCCTTGCCTCGCGAGATCGCCCGGCTGCGGCCGCTGGGCCACCGGGATCAGCAAGGCGTGGACCAGGAAGCCGTGGCCGAAGCGATGCTGCTTGCCGGCCAGGAACGCGAAGGCGCAGGCGCCCTGGCATTGCCCGCGGGTTTCGGTGTTGACGCCGCCGGCCTGGATTGCATGGGCGTATTCAGCGGCCACTTCGGGGGATTCGCCCATCGAGTTCTCGAACACCACGGTGCGCACCTGGCCGCTGGCCAACTGCGCTTCGAACTCCTTGATCGCCGAGCCGTCCAGCACACCGCTGACGACCAGCCGGCTGCCTTCCAGTTGGAGATCCGCCGCGGACGCGCTCGCAGCCAGGCAAGCGAGCGTCAGGCCCCACAACATACCCGACAGCGTTTTCACGAAATGATCCCCTGTTTGCGGGACTCGGAATGAGCCCTGCCGCTGACTTCGATTTGACCGCCAGTCGGCAGATCGTCAACCCTTGTTTCAGAGTATTTCCTACGTAGGGTCATTGGCAAGTCAGCGATAGTGTTAACTATTGCCTTTGACTAGTGCTTCTGTATTCAGAAGCCCTGCTAGAGTAAGTTCCTGAACCGGAGAACCGCATGACGATCTGGATGCGTGCATTGCTATGGTTGGTGTGGCTGGCCGTTGTCGGCTGGTCTTGGCATGCCGGCGCGCTCGGCAGCGGCGGCGCGCTCGCGGCCGTCCTTCTGGGCGTGGCGGTACTGATGCTGCCCGGCGCCTTTCACCGGCGGCGTCGAACGGGACTGCAATATGTAGAGATGGGCAAGCAGCCGGTGGGCCTGCTTTGAATTCGGGTTCAGATACTTTGCGGATCGACGTCCAATAGCCAGCGAATCACGCCCTTGCCCGCCGGCTGGCGGCGCAGGGCATGCAATTCCGGCTGCCAGGCGGCCAACCAGCGCTGCAGCGCGGCCCGCGACGCGCTTTCCACCAGCATCTGCGCCCGCTCCACGTTGGCCACTCGCTGGATCGCGAGGGGCACCGCCGGGTAGCGCGTGACCCGGTCCGCATCCGGCAGTGCCTCGGCCGCCGAGCTTGCCGCATGGAGGAAAGCCTGGGCGGCTTCCTGCGTGCGGGCATCCGCCCGCAGCAGCGCCTGGAAGGCGAATGGCGGCATGCCCGCGGCCTGGCGCTCCTTCAACTGCCCTTCGGCAAAGACCGGGTAGTCGTGCCGCCGCAGCGCTGCGAACAGCGGATGCTGCGGATGGTGGGTCTGGATCCACATTTCAGCCGTCGAGGCCTGCGCTGCCAGGTAGGCGGCGTCGCGCCCGGCCCGTCCGGCCGATTGCATCAGCAGCCCGAACAGCCGCTCGGGCGCCCGGAAGTCGCTGGAGAACAGGGCGCTGTCCGGATTGATGGCCGAGACCAGCGTGATGCGCCTGAAATCGTGGCCCTTGGCGATCATCTGCGTGCCGACGAGCACGTCGACCTCGCCCGCATGCACCGCCGCGAGTTGCGATTCCAGGGCCCCTTGCCGGCGCGTGCTGTCGGCGTCGATGCGGGCGATGCGCACGGCACTGCCGTCGGGCCGCCGAATCGGCGCGAACAGCTCGCCCAGGTGCTCTTCCAGCCGCTCCGTGCCGCGGCCGACCGGCGCGATGTCCGGGTTGCCGCAGGCCGGGCAGGCGCGCGGCACGCGCTCGGTGAAGCCACAGTGGTGGCAGCGCAGGCTGCGATCGATCTTGTGGAAGACCCGAAACGCGCTGCAATGCGGGCATTCGCTTTTCCAGCCGCAGTCGCCGCAGGCCAGCACCGGTGCGTAGCCGCGCCGATTCAGGAACACCATGCTCTGCTCGCCGCGCGCGATCCGCTGGCCGATGGCGTCCAGCAGAGCGCCGGACAGTACCGTCTTCGGCGGCTGCAGGTTCATGTCGACCAGCCGCACCGCCGGCAGCGCGCCGGCGCCGATGCGCGATGGCATTGCCAGGCGCTGGTAGCGCCCGCCCGCATCCGCGCCGTCGGCGGGGCGGCTGCCGTGCCAGCTTTCGAGCGATGGTGTGGCGGAGCCGAGCATCACCTTCGCGCCCTCGCGCCGGCCACGCCACAGCGCCAGGTCGCGCGCCGAATAGCGCGCGCCTTCCTGCTGCTTGTAGCTGGGATCGTGTTCCTCGTCGACCACGATCAGCTTCAGCGTCGGCATCGCCGCGAAGACGGCCATGCGTGTGCCGAGCACGATGCGCGCGACGCCGCCATGTGCCGCCAGCCAGCTGGCGAGGCGTTGCGGATTCGTCATGCCGCTGTGCAGCGAGACCACGGCCTCGCTGCCGAAGCGGGCCTTGAAGCGCGCTTCGAGTTGTGGCGTCAGGTTGATCTCCGGCACCATCACCAGTGCCTGCGCCGCCGGATCGCGGGCCAGCAGCGCGGCGACGGCCTGCAGATAGACCTCGGTCTTGCCGCTGCCGGTGCTGCCGAAGAGCAGGAAGGGGCCGGCATCGGATTCGAAGCGGGCCAGCGCCTGCACCTGTTCCGCGCTCAGCGGCAGGGCATCTGTCGGTGGCCTGGCGGCCGCGTCGCCCGGCGCCGAGCCGGCCTGGCGCTTCAACCGGCGAGCCAGCTGCAGGGCGCTCAGGTCGCGCAGCTGCGGCGGCAGCGCGGCCAGGGCGATCTCGCCAAGCGAGCGCTGGTAGTAGCGGGCG
>DASXKG010000650.1:0-2325 GCA_036496965.1 Variovorax sp. | reverse complement strand
CTGGTCGCCTCGGGGTTGACGCTGATCTTCGGCATCATGGGGGTCATCAACCTGGCGCACGGCAGCTTCTACATGCTGGGCGCCTACATGGCCTTCGCGCTGGCGCCCTTGTTCGGCGACCAGTTCATCGTGATGCTGGCGGCCGGCGTGGTGCTGGCCGCGTTGTTCGGCTACCTGCTGGAGTGGGCTTTCTTCAGCTATCTGTACCAGCGTGACCACCTGCAGCAGGTGCTGATGACCTACGGACTGATCCTGGTGTTCGAGGAACTGCGTTCGCTGCTGGTGGGCAACGACGTGCACGGCGTCAAGGCGCCGCCCTGGCTCGAAGGCAGCTTTGCGCTCGGCAACCTGATGAGCTATCCCTGGTACAGGCTCTTCGCCTCGGCGGCCTGCGTGCTGCTGGCGATCGGCCTGTACGTGGTGGTCAACCGCACGCGGCTGGGCATGATGATTCGCGCCGGCGCCAGCAACCGTGACATGGTGCGCGGTCTGGGCATCGACATCCGGCGGCTCTACCGCATCGTTTTCGCGGCCGGCGTGGCGCTGGCGGCGCTGGCCGGGATGATCGCCGCGCCGATGTCCTCGGTCTATCCGGGCATGGGCGAGAGCGTGCTCATCATCTGCTTCGTGGTGGTGGTGATCGGCGGCATCGGCTCGATCACCGGGGCGCTGGTGGCTTCGCTGCTGGTGGGCTTCGTCGACACCTTCGGCAAGGTGTTCTTCGCCGAGCTGAGCGGCATGGGCGTGTACGTGCTGATGGCGATCGTGCTGATCTGGCGCCCCGAGGGCCTGATGGGAAGAAAGACCTGATGTCGCGCCTCAACCACTGGCTGCCGCTCCTGTGCGCCATCCTGCTGGCCGTCTTCGGCCCGATGCTGAGCCCCTACCTTTCCGACCTGGTCGTGAAGGTGATGATCCTGTCGATCTTCGCGCTCAGCCTCGAACTGCTGGTCGGCATGACGGGGCTGGTGAGCCTCGGCCATGCGGCCTTCTACGGCATCGGCGCCTATGCCACCGTGCTGGGCTCCGGCGCGGAGGGCGGCTCGATCGCCTTCCTGCTGCCGCTGGCCATGGGCTCGGCGGCGGCCTATGCACTGGTCGTCGGCGCGCTCAGCCTGCGCACGCGCGGTGTCTACTTCATCATGGTGACACTGGCCTTCGCGCAGATGGCCTTCTTCGTGTTCCACGACACCGCGCTCGGCGGCGGCAGCGACGGCATCTACATGTATGTGCGCCCTGCCCTCGGCGCGCTCGACCTGGAGAACCACGGGACGCAGTTCTACTTCGTGCTGGCCGCGCTGGTCCTCAGCTACGGCCTGCTGGCGCTGATCCGGCGTTCGCGCTTCGGCGCCGCGCTCGCCGGCATCCGCGTCAACGAACAGCGCATGCGCGCGGCCGGGTTCCCGGTCTATGCGTACAAGCTCGCGGCCTTCGTCATCGCGGGTGCGCTGGCCGGGCTGGCGGGCTTCCTGCTGGCCGCGCGCGACGGTGTCGTCAATCCCGAACTGCTGGCCTGGCACAACTCGGGCGAGGTGCTGCTGATGATCATCCTGGGCGGCCTCGGCCACCTGCGCGGCGCCGTGATCGGCGCGGTCGCCTTCACTTTGCTCAAGGAGCTGCTGTCCACCCACGCGCTGGTCGGTCCGCTGGCAGACCATTGGCAACTGACGCTGGGCGTGGCGATCATCGCCTTCGTCGCGCTGCTGCCCAAGGGCATCATCGGGATCGCGGCGCGCCTTGCGCCGAAGGCGGCGGCAGCATGAGCACCCTGCTCTCGGTGGCCACGCTGACGCGGCGCTTCGGCGGCCTGGTCGCGGTCAACGGGGTGAGCCTGGACCTGAGGCGCGGCGAAGTGCATGCCGTGATCGGCACCAACGGCGCCGGCAAGTCGACGCTGATCAACATGCTCTCGGGCGAGATCCGCGCTTCCGAGGGCCGCATCGCGCTCGACGGCGAGGACATCACCGAGCGCGCGCAATTCCGGCGCGCACGGGCCGGCGTGGGCCGCAGCTACCAGCGCACCACGATCTTCCCGGAGTTCACGGTGCTGGAGAACTGCCGGCTGGCGGCGCAGGCCGCGCTGCCGCGCCCGTGGGCGATCTGGCAATCGTCGGCGCATTGCGCCGCGAGCAATGCAGCAGCCCGCGAGGCGCTGGCGGCTGCGGGCCTCGACACGGTGACACAGCGCATTGCCGGCACCTTGAGCCACGGCGCCAAGCGCCAGCTCGAAGTCGCGATGTGCCTGGCGACGAATCCGCGCGTGCTGCTGCTCGACGAGCCGCTGGCCGGCATGGGCGCAGAAGAAACCGAACGCATGCTGGCGCT
>DASXKG010000649.1:0-7898 GCA_036496965.1 Variovorax sp. | reverse complement strand
GATCTACAAGTGCGCGGCCGACGGGCTGCTGCTGGATGCCGGCGTGCAGCTGCTCTTCCATGCGCTGGCCGCCGCCGTGGTGCGGGACGGCGAGCGCATCGCGGCGCTGGTCGTGGAAACCAAGTCGGGCCGTCAGGCGATCCGCGCCAATGCCTTCATCGACGCCAGCGGCGATGCCGATGTGGCGGCTTTCGCGGGCGCGCCGTTCGCGGTCGGCGACGGCCATGGCAGCGGGCTGTTCCCGTCCACCATGTTCCGCGTCGGCCATGTGGAGGCGGTGCGTGCGCTGGCGGCCGTGGGCGAATTCAAGGCCATCAACGAGCTGATGGCGCAGGCCCGCGCGCGCGACCCCGAGGCCTACCGCTTTCCGCGCGAAGGCGCGATCCTGCGCCCGCAGATCGATCCGCGCGAATGGCGCGCCAATGTCACGCAGATCCGCAATACCACGGGCCGGGCCACGAACGGCGTCGATGCGCGCGAACTGAGCGCAGGCGAGATCGAGGGCCGGCGCCAGGTCGGCGAGTTCTTCCGCTTCCTGAGGGCCGAGGTGCCGGGCTTCGAGCAATCGGCCATCGTCGAGATCGCGCCCCAGGTCGGCATCCGCGAGACGCGGCGCATCGAGGGCGCGTACGCGCTGACGGGCGAAGACATCCTCTCGTCGGCGCGCTTTCCCGACAGCATCGGCATCAACGCCTGGCCGATGGAGATGCACGCGGCCGGCCGCATCGAATGGCATTTTCCGCGCGACGAAGCGCGCAGCTACAACCAGCTGCCCTGGCGCATGCTGGTGCCGGTCGGCGTGGACAACCTGCTGGTGGCCGGCCGCTGCGCCTCCATGACGCACGAGGGCCAGTCGGCCGCGCGCGCCAGCGGCGGCTGCTTCGTGATGGGGCAGGCGGCGGGCACTGCGGCGGCCGGCCTGGCAAACGGCCGCTTCGCCGATGTCGACGTGCCGGCCTTGCAAGGGCTTCTGCGCGCCGACGGCGCCGACCTGGACGACTGAATCCGGCCCCTGGGAGCGGCCCGGCGTCGGCCTGACCGCCGCGCGACAGCAGCGGGGCGCGCTCTTTGCTATCGTTGACCGCCTACTTTGCTGCCCTCGATGACTGATCCCGATCCCGCCACCGCCGCCCGCGCCGTCGACGAACTCGTCGATCTGATGCGTCTCGATCCGCAGGGCGGCGACCGCTTCCTGGCCCAGAGCGAGGACATCGGCACGCCGGCGGTGTTCGGCGGCCAGGTGCTGGGCCAGGCGCTGATGGCCGCCAGCCTCACGGTCGATGCCGCGCGCGCGGCGCATTCGATGCACGCCTATTTCCTGCTGCCGGGCGAGCACGCGCCGATCGAATACGCGGTCGACCGGGTGCGCGACGGGCGCAGCTTCACCACTCGGCACGTGGTCGCGCGCCAGGGCGAGCGGATCATCTTCGAGATGTCGGCCTCGTTCCAGACCCGGGACGATGGCATCGAGCACCAGATCGCCATGCCCGTGGTGTCGGCGCCCGAGGGCCTGGACAGCGAACTGCAGCAGCGCATCGCGCTCGGTGATCGACTGCCGGAGCGCTGGCGCGCCAAGGGCCTGTCGCTGCACGGTCTCGAATACCGCCGCGCCGAGCCCGACGACATGCTGACGCCGGCGCCGCGTGCCTCCGAAAGTGCGATCTGGCTGCGCACGATCGCGCCGCTGCCGGACGATCCCTTGCTGCACCGCGCGCTGCTGGCCTATGCCTCCGACCACGGCTTGCTGCGCGCCGCCATGCTGCCGCACGGGCTGAGCTTCGTCAGCGGCCAGGTGCGTCCGGCGAGCCTGGACCACGCGATGTGGTTTCATCGCGATTTCCGCCTCGACGACTGGCTGCTCTACTGCCTCGACTCGCCGAGCGCGGGCGGCGCGCGCGGCCTGTGCCGGGGCAGCCTGTTCGCGCGCGACGGCCGGCTGGTCGCCTCCACCGCCCAGGAGGGCATGCTGCGCGTGCGGCGCGAGGGAAGTCCCCCGCTCGGCGCGGGCGGCGCGGTCCCGCTATAAGGAACCAATGAGTGCCCTCTTCTCCCCCTATGCGCTGGGGCCGCTGCTGCTGCGCAACCGCATCGTCATCGCGCCGATGTGCCAATACTCCGCCGACGAGGGCAGCGCCACCGACTGGCACATGATCCATCTCGGGCAGCTCGCGCTCTCGGGTGCCGGCCTGCTCATCATCGAGGCCACCGCGGTCGAGGACATCGGGCGCATCACGCCGGGCGATCTCGGCCTGTATTCCGATGCCAACCAGGCTGCGCTGGCGCACGTGCTGGCGGCGATCCGCCGGCATTCGCGCATCCCCGTGGCGATCCAGCTCGGTCATGCGGGGCGCAAGGCATCCAGCCATGCGCCTTGGGAAGGCGGCCATTGCCTAACGGCCGAAGAAGGGGCCTGGCAAACCGTCGCGCCCTCGGCGCTGCCGCATGCCAGCGGCGAGCCGCCGCCGATCGCGCTCGACGCGGCTGGGATGGCGCGTGTCAAGGCGGCCTTCGTGCGCGCCGCGCAGCGTGCCGAGGCGCTCGGGCTCGACGCCATCGAACTGCATGGCGCGCATGGCTACCTGCTGCACCAGTTCCTGTCGCCCATCGCCAACCAGCGCGGCGATGCCTACGGCGGCTCGCTGGAGAACCGCATGCGCTTCCCGCTCGCGATCTTCGAGGCGGTGCGTGCGGCGGTGTCCGAACGCTTGCCGATCGGCGTGCGGATCTCGGCCACCGACTGGGTCGACGGCGGCTGGGATGTGGAACAGAGCATCGAATTCGCGCGCGCGCTGGCCGAGCGCGGCTGCAGCTACGTGCATGTGTCCTCGGGCGGCGTCTCGCCGCTGCAGAAGATTCCGCTCGGGCCCGGCTACCAGGTGCCGCTGGCCGAACGCATCCGTGCCGCGGTCGATCTGCCCGCGATCGCCGTCGGCCTGGTCACCGAGCCGAAGCAGGCCGAAGCCATCGTCCAGTCCGGCCAGGCCGAACTCGTGGCCCTGGCCCGCGCGATCCTGTTCGAGCCGCACTGGCCCTGGCGCGCCGCCGCCGAACTCGGCGGCCAGGTCGAGGCGCCGCACCAGTACTGGCGCTCCCAGCCGCGCGAGTTGAAGGCGCTGTTCGGCGACGTGCGGATCGGCCAGCGCTAGCCAACTCCCCCGGGCTTCGATCCCCGCCTGGGCCGCACGCAGCCTGGGGGCGAGCTATCCGAAGGGATTGGCCGTCGCGAACCACAGGCCGATGCCGGTGGCGATGATGAAGGCGCCATCGGTGACGCCGGCGATCAGGAAGAAAAGCGTCTGCAATGTGTCCTTGAGCTCCGGCTGGCGGGCGGTGCTCTCCAGCAGCTTGGAACCCGCCAGGCCAATCCCGATGCAGGAGCCGGCGGCGGCGATGCCGATCAGGAGGCCGATCGCGAGGGGAAGAATGTTGAAGGTCAAGATGCGTTTCCTTTGATGCGGGGTTCGGCATCACTCTCGCACCGAGTGCGCACGGCGTCGATGACCTCTCACGTCATGCGGATGAAACCTCGGTCCTTCCACCCTCTACACTGGAAGCCGGCAGCAGCCGCTTCAGGTAGCGCCCGGTGTGGCTCGCCGGGTTCGCGGCGATGTCCTCCGGCGTGCCGACGCCCACCACCGTGCCGCCACCGGCGCCGCCCTCCGGTCCCATGTCGATCACCCAGTCGGCGGTCTTGATGACATCCAGGTTGTGCTCGATCACCACGATCGTGTTGCCGGCATCGCGCAGCTGGTGCAGCACCTTCAGCAGCAGCTCGATGTCGGCGAAATGCAGGCCGGTGGTCGGCTCGTCCAGGATGTAGAGCGTGCGCCCGGTGTCGCGCTTGCTGAGCTCGAGCGCCAGCTTGACGCGTTGCGCTTCACCGCCCGACAGCGTGGTCGCCGACTGCCCCAGCTTGATGTAGCTCAGGCCGACATCCAGCAGCGTGCGCAGCTTGCGCTCGATGGTCGGCACGGCGCGCAGGAACTCGTGCGCGGTCTCCACCGTCATGTCGAGGATCTGCGCGATGTTGCGGCCCTTGTACTGGACCTCCAGCGTCTCGCGGTTGTAGCGCTGGCCGTGGCAGACCTCGCAGGGCACGTAGACATCCGGCAGGAAGTGCATCTCGACCTTCACCACGCCGTCGCCCTGGCAGGCCTCGCAGCGGCCGCCCGCGACGTTGAAGCTGAAGCGGCCCGGCCCGTAGCCGCGCTCGCGCGCGGTGTGGGTCTCGGCCATCAGCTCGCGGATCGGCGTGAACAGGCCCGTGTAGGTGGCCGGATTGCTGCGCGGCGTGCGGCCGATCGGCGACTGGTCGACGTTGATCACCTTGTCGAAGTACTCGATGCCCTCGATGGCCTCGTGCGCGGCCGGCTCCTCGTGGGCCCGGTAGAGCGTGCGGGCAACCGCGCTGTAGAGCGTGTCGTTGACCAGCGTCGACTTGCCCGAGCCCGACACGCCGGTCACGCAGGTCAGCAGGCCGACCGGAAAGGCGACGTCGACCTTTTGCAGGTTGTTGCCCGTGGCGCCGATCACGCGGATCTCCTGCAGCTCGCCCTGCGACGCCAGGTGGGCCTCTTCGCGGGCGGCACGCCGCTCGGCCGCCGGGCTGGGTGGGAAGCGCGAGGCCTTGCGCCCTTCGCCGAAGGCCGGCTTCGCGACCACCGGCAGCCAGGGTGTGCGGCGCACGGGCAGCGCGATCTTCTTGACGCCCGACAGGTACTGCCCGGTCAGGGAGTCCGGGTTGGCCGCCACCTGGTCATAGGTGCCCTGGGCCATCACCTGGCCGCCGTGCACGCCGGCGCCGGGACCCATGTCGATCACGTGGTCGGCGGCATGGATCATGTCCTCGTCATGCTCGACCACGATCACGCTGTTGCCGATGTCGCGCAGATGGCGCAGCGTGCCGATCAGCCGGTCGTTGTCGCGCTGGTGCAGCCCGATGCTCGGCTCGTCGAGCACGTACATCACGCCGGTGAGGCCGGAGCCGATCTGCGAAGCCAGCCGGATGCGCTGCGCCTCGCCGCCGGACAAGGTCTCGGCGCTGCGGTCCAGGCTCAGGTAGTTCAGGCCCACGTCGTTCAGGAACTTGAGCCGAAGACCGATCTCGCGCACCACCTTGTCGGCGATCTCCGCCTTGGCGCCGCGCAGCCGCAACTGCTGGAAGTAGGCCAGGCTCTCGCGCAGCGTGGCTCGGCTGATCTCGTAGATCGCCATGCGCCGCGCTTCGCCATCACCGCTTTCGTCGACCAGGAACACGTTGCGCGCCTCGGGGCGCAGCCGCGTGCCTTGGCAATCTGGGCAGGGCTGCATGTTGCGATAGCGTGAAAGCTCCTCGCGCACCATCGTCGAATCGGTCTCGCGGTAGCGCCGCGACATGTTCGGGATGATCCCCTCGAAGGGGTGCTTGCGCACCAGCTTCTTGCCGGCCTGCTGGCCGCTGTCCATCACGTAGCTGAACCGGATCTCTTCCTGGGCCGAGCCGTGCAGCACCGTCTGCTGGACCGAGGCGGGCAGTTCCTCGAAGGGCTGGTCGAGGTCGAACTTGTAGTGCTTGGCCAGGCTCTCCAGCATGCTGAAGTAATAGCCGTTGCGCCGGTCCCAGCCCTTGATGGCGCCGCTGGCCAGGCTGAGCGTCGGAAAGGCCACCACCCGGGCCGGATCGAAGAACTCGCGGTGGCCGAGGCCGTCGCAGCTCGGGCAGGCGCCCACCGGCGAATTGAAGGAAAACAGCCGCGGCTCGAGCTCGGCCAGCGAGTAGTGGCAGACCGGGCAGGCGAACTTGGCGTTGAACAGGTGCTCGTGCGCCGGCCGGGGCGCGGGCGCCGAGGCGGGCTCGGCCGCGGGGGCGTCCATCTCGAGCGCGATGGCGCGGCCATCGGCCAGGCGCAGCGCCGCCTCGAAGCTCTCGGCCAGCCGCTGCTGCATGTCGGCTCGCGCGCGCAGGCGGTCGATGACCACGTCGATGTCGTGCTTCTCGGTCTTCTTGAGCTTGGGCAGCTCGTTGTACTCGTGGATCTGGCCGTCGACCCGGAAGCGGATGTAGCCCTGGGCCTGCATCTCGGCGAAGAGCTCGAGGAACTCGCCCTTCTTCTCGCGCGCCACCGGCGCCAGGATCATCAACCGGGGCTCGTCGGGCAGGCCGAGCGCCGCATCCACCATCTGGCTCACCGTCTGCGCCTGCAGCGGCAGGTGGTGCTCGGGGCAGTAGGGCGTGCCGGCGCGCGCATAGAGCAGCCGCAGGTAGTCGTGGATCTCGGTCACCGTGCCGACGGTGGAGCGCGGGTTGTGGCTGGTCGCCTTCTGCTCGATGCTGATGGCCGGCGACAGGCCCTCGATCAGGTCCACATCGGGCTTGTCCATCAACTGCAGGAACTGCCGCGCATAGGCCGACAGGCTCTCCACATAGCGGCGCTGGCCCTCGGCGTAGAGCGTGTCGAAGGCCAGGCTCGACTTGCCCGAGCCCGACAGGCCGGTGATCACCACCAGCTTGTTGCGCGGAATGTCGAGGTCGACGTTCTTCAGGTTGTGCGTGCGCGCGCCGCGGATGCTGATGCGCTGCTGCGCAAGCACGGCGCCGAGATAAGCGTCATCGGAGGGGGAATTCACGGATCGGTTGTTTCTGGGCAACCGGGCATGATAGTTCCCCGGCGCATTCAGGGCGCGTCGGGGGCTGCAGGGCCTTGCGGCTCCTCCTGCGGCGGGTGCACCGGCAGCGGGGAGCCGATCGCGTTGGCCACCATGAAGTCCGCCAGCATCTCGTACAACGGATGGCAGATCATGCGCGAGACCAGGCTGGCCAGCATGGCGCAGGCCATCAGGCTCAGCACCATCGAATGGCCATCGACCATCTCCATCACGATGATGAAGGAGGTCAGCGGCGCCTGGGTGACGGCGGCCAGGAATCCGGCCATGCCCAGCGCGATCAAGGCCGGGCGCAGGCCCGCGCCGGCCCAGTGCGAAATGCCTTCGCCGATGCCTGCGCCGATCGACAGCGCGGGCGCGAAGATGCCGCCAGGGACCCCGCTCCAGGCGGTCAGCCAGGTGGCGATGAACTTGAGCAGCGTCTGCAGCGGTGTCAGATCGCCTTGGCCGGCGAGCAGTTGCTTCACCGTTTCCGAGCCCGAGCCGAAGGTGACGCCGCCGCTGACCAGTCCGATGACCGCGACGGCCAGGCCGAGCGCAGCGGCAAAGCGCAGCGGCCAGCGGGCGCGCCAGCGGTTCAGGCGGCCGGGCGCCCCGGTCAGCGAGGCGCCCAGCAGCTTGGAAAACAGCCCGCCGCCCGCGCCCGCGATGAGCGCCACCAGCAGGCCCGGGCCGAGGATGTCGAAGCCCAGCCGTTCGACCTTGATGACGCCGAAGTAGCTGAAGTTGCCGAAGGCCGACACGCTGACCAGGCCAGCCAGCACGATCGCCGTGATGATCACGCCGCCGGCCCTGGACTCGATGCGCCCCGACAGTTCCTCGATGGCGAAGACCACGCCGGCCAGCGGCGCATTGAAGGCGGCGGCAATGCCGGCCGCCCCGCCGGCGAGGATCAGCGAGCGCCGGTCGATCGAACCGCCCGGCGAGAGCCAGCGCCGCGCATGCTGCAGCAGGCCGGCGGCGACCTGCACGGCCGGCCCTTCGCGGCCGATCGACAGCCCGGCGGCGAATCCGCCGACCGCCAGCGCCACCTTGGCCAGCGTGAGCCGCAGCGACACGAACAGACTGCGCCGTTCGGGCGGCAGCGCCGGGTGCAACGCGGCCCGGACTTGGGGGATCCCCGAGCCGCTGGCTGCCGGCGCCCAGCGCCGCGTGGCCCAGACGATCGCCGTCGTGGCGGCCGGCGTCCACAACAGCACGGCCCAGGCGTGAGCCTCGTACAGGCGGCGGAAATGGGCAAAAGCCCAGTCGCTGGC
>DASXKG010000648.1:0-1788 GCA_036496965.1 Variovorax sp. | reverse complement strand
CCTATGTCTACGCCTTCTGGATCGCCTGGTATGTCTACTTCGGCTGGGCCGCGTCGCAGTTCTACCGGGAGGGATCGCGCCTCGGCGTCTGGCTCCGGGGCGCCGTCGCGGCAGCCATCGAGCATGCGGCGATCATCGCGGTGCTGGTGGCCGGCAGCGACGTCTACGAGGCGCTGGGCGCGCAGATCCGCTAAGGGGGCCTCCCATGTGCAGCCACTACATCTCCGAGCGGCGGCGCGCCTACTACCTGCGCCACTACGGCATCGTGATCCCGGCCGACTGGGAGGCGCCGCGCGACAGCAGCCATGTCTATCCGACGCAGCGCGCGCCGGTCGTCCGGCGACCGCTCGCGCGCGAATCCGGCGACGAGGCCGTGCCCGAGTTCGAAGCCGTGATGGCGCACTTCGGCCTCTTGCCGGGCTTCGCCAAGGACCTCAAGTACGGCCTGCGCACCTACAACGCGCGCAGCGAGACCGTGGCCAGCCTCGACAGCTTCAAGCATGCATGGGCCAAGAGCCGGTTTTGCATCGTGCCCTGCGAGGCCATCTACGAACCCGACTGGCGCAGCGGCGCCCATGTGCCGACCCGCTTCAGCGCGGCCAACGACGAGACGCTCGGCGTGGCCGGACTCTGGCAGCCCTGGCGGGCGCCGAACGGCGAATGGCTCACCAGTTTCGCGATGCTGACCATCAATGCCGACACGCATCCACTGATGAAGCACATGCACCGCCCGGATGCGGCGCGTCCGCCCGAGCAGCAGGACAAGCGCATGGTCGTGATCCTGCCCGAGGCCCAGTACGGCGAATGGCTCGATGCATCGCCGCAGCAGGCGATGGCGTTCATGCACCAGTACCCCGCCGAGCGCCTGGCGATGACGGCCGAACCGCTGCCGCCGAAGGCGCCGAAGCCGACGCGCAAGAAGCCGCCAGCCGGCGAGCCGCCGGCTGGCGGGAATCTCCCGTTGTTCTGATTTGTGCGCTGTCGCCTCGGCAACAGCATGGGCGCTCTGCGTCTCGCGCGCGACGCATCGGCGTGCGGGTCTTCCGTACATTGGTCCTGTTCCAACAGGAGATCGCCATGCTCGACACGCTCAAGGCCATCAACGAGACGGCCGCCTTCAATCGCTGGGCCGGCTTCGAAGTCACCCGAGCGTCCGAGGGCGAGGCCGAACTGCGCATGCGCTGGCGCGCGGACGACATGGGCCAGTACGCCGGCTTCCTGCACGCCGGCCTGATCGGCGCGCTGCTGGACACGGCCTGCGGTTTCGCGGCGGCCACCGTCGCGGGCCGCGTGCTTGCCTCGCATTTCTCCGTCAACTGCATCGCACCGGCCGTAGGCCGCGAATTCATCGCCAGCGGCCATGTCGTGAAGGCGGGGCGCAAGCAGGTCTTTGCCAGCGCGGAACTGCATGCGCTGGGCGATGCCGGGGCAGGGCAGGAGGGCGGGCAGAGGAAGCTGGTGGCCACGGGCCAAGCGATCCTGGTTCCGGTAGCGCAAGCGCCTGAGCCGGCCCGTCCGGAAGGAGCCAAAAAGGACGCTATAATTTGAGGCTTGTTCCTCGATAGCTCAGTCGGTAGAGCGCCGGACTGTTAATCCGTAGGTCCCTGGTTCGAGCCCAGGTCGAGGAGCCAAAACCCAGTGTTGACGGGGCTTTCCAGACTCATCACTTAGTCCGCCGGTGAAAAAGGCGGATCTTGTTGTGAAGGGTCCGAAAATGGATGCTACGTCTACGTCCGCCGGTGGCGAAGTTTCTGCGATTTCCAGCGCAGAAGCAGGAAAAACCGGCAC
>DASXKG010000647.1:0-2328 GCA_036496965.1 Variovorax sp. | reverse complement strand
AGTCACTTCAAGGTCAAGCCGCGCCGTTCAGCCCTGCCGCGATGGCTTGCGGCACCTCGATCGTCATGTCCAGCAGCATCTGCGCCATCCCCTTGCCGAGCGGGTCCATGCGCATCGACGACGGGCCGCCGCCGTCGAGGGCCTCGTGCAGCAGCAGGTTCATGGAGGCTGTGCCGGGCAGGTGAAAGCGCTCGACCCGGCCACGGACCAGGTGTGCGAAGTAGGCCCCGACCCGCTCGGGCGTGAGCCGGTCCCACAACAGCGGCAGCCATTCCGCGCGCCGCGCCACGACGCCGATGTTCGACAGGTCGCCCTTGTCGCCGCTGCGTGCCCAGGCGAGTTCGACCAGGCGCGCGGTGGCCATCGGCTCGCCGCTCCCGACCCAGGGCGCCGGGGGCGCGAGCGCCGGCGCGGGCAGAGGCGGCATGCCCTTCGGAATGACCACCGGATGGCGTTCGCCATCGAGCACGAAGGCCACCGGCACCGCTTCCTTGGACAGGGTGAAGGAGAAGGGCAGGATCCGCGGCGAGACCGCCGGCCGTCCGCCGCCGGGGCCGGTGGTGCCGGGCGACCAGGAGGTGCCCGGCGGCGCGATTTCGCGTGCGAACATGGCCAGCGCGGCCTTCTGCGGATGGTTCGCGACCACGCGCATCATCACTTCGCGCGCCGCCCGAGTTCGGGCATGCGGGCCGTAGGAGCTTTCGGCGCCGATCACTTCCACGCGGGTGGCACTGAAGGGCGGCTGGCCGCTCTCGCGCAGGATGCGGCTGGTGCGCTCGATGATCGCTTCGCCGGTGCGGCGCGCCTTCTTCGCGGCGTCGATGCCGATGATCACCAGGCTGCCGGCGCAGCGCCAGCCGTCGAGCTGGGTCGCCGAGACCTTGTAGCCGGGCGTGGGCGCCCGGCCCCTGGCGGGGCCGACCCGCACCCGGTCTTCGCCCTGCTGCTCGATCGCCACGGCGCGGAAATCGCAGACCACGTCGGGCAGCACATAGCTGCCCGGATCGCCGATCTCGTAGAGCAGTTGCTCGGCCACGTTGGCGCGGATGACCCTGCCGCCGGTGCCTGCGGGCTTGCCGAGGACGAAGCTGCCGTCGGGGTGGCATTCGACGATCGGGTAGCCGATATCGGCCCAGTCGGGGATCTCCTCCCAATCGGTGTGCAGGCCGCCGGTGGCCTGGCAGCCGCATTCGATGATGTGGCCGGCGAGGCTGCCGGAGGCGAGCCGGTCGTAGTCGTCGCTGGCCCAGCCGAACTCGTGCATCAGCGGACCCAAAGTCACCGCGCTGTCGACGCAGCGCCCGGTGATCACCACATCCGCGCCGGCGGCCAGCGCAGCGGCGATCGGCAGGGCGCCCAGGTAGGCGTTGGCGCTCAGCACCTTGGACGGGAGCTCGTCGCCGCTGAACATGTCGCGCGTGCCGGCGGCACGCAAGGCCGGCATTTGCGCGCTCACATCGTCGCCCTCGACCACCGCGATGCGCAGCGCCACGCCCTGGGCCTCGGCCAGCGCCTTCAGCGCCGCCGCGCAGGCATGCGGATGGATGCCGCCCGCATTGCTCACCACCTTGATGCCCTGCTGCTTGATCTCGGCGAGCACCGGCGCCATGGCGATCTCGACGAAGTCGCTGGCATAGCCGGCCTCGGGGTTCTTCGCCCGCGCCGCGGCCAGGATCGCCATGGTGGTCTCGGCCAGGTAGTCGAAGACCAGGTAGTCGAGCCGGCCGTGCCGCACCAGCTGCGGCGCGGCCACCATGCTGTCGCCCCAGAAACCGGAGGCGCAGCCGATGCGGACGGTCTTCGACGGGGTGGCGGTGGTCGTGCTCATGGCGGCCAGCTTAAGCCAGCGGGCGGCGCGCGGCTTGCGCCAACTCGCTGCCTGTCGCGCGGCCTGGATGCGGGGTGCAGCCAGTTCCCGCAAGACGCCGGCCGGTCGCGGCCGCTAGCCTGCGCCGCATGGCCATCATCGAATCGACCCTTCAGACCCGCGGCGACGCCTTCCGCGCCAACCAGGAGAGCATGCTGGGCCTTCTCGAGCGGGTGCGCCGCTATGAAAGGCGCACGGTCGAGACCTCGGCCCGCTCGCGCGAGCGCTTCGCCCAGCGCGGCCAGTTGCTGCCGCGCGAAAGGCTGGCGCTGTTGCTCGACCCCGGCACGCCCTTCCTGGAGATCGCCTCGCTCGCCGGGCTGGGCCTGGACCGGCCCGACCTGGAGCAGAGCGTGCCCGGCGGCGGCGTGATCGGCGGCATCGGCTGGGTCTCGGGCGTGCGGGTGATGGTCAATGCCTCCGATTCCGGCATCGATGCCGGCGCCCTGCAGCCGATGGGC